>JAJTCL010000202.1 GCA_021323255.1 Propionibacteriaceae bacterium
GGGAGTTAGTATCAGCTTCTGGCGGCCCGGTCATCGACGGGCCAGACCTGCCTGGCGGCTCCGGGCAGGAGAGGCCTGTGCAGACCTGAGGGAGATCAGCAAGCGTGTCATCGATGCTCGACCCAGAGGTCCCGCCGAGCCAATCCGAAGAAATCGCGCGCACTGCGAAGGGCTGCTTCGCGGTGTTTGTCGCCGCCGCCGTACTGGTGCTCGGCGGCTACTTCGTCTGGGACAAGACCAGCACCTTCTTGTCCACCTTCGGTGAGGTCCCCGACTACCCCGGCCCGGGGAGAACCAAGATCCTCGTCGACGTACCTGAAGGCGCGTCCTTGGATGTGATTGGCGGGCTCTTGGTGGAGCGCGGTGTGGTCAAATCGAGGAAGGCCTGGGACAGAGCCGTGCGCACAGAGGAGCGCGCGACCAGCATTCAGGCCGGCCGGTACCTCATGAAGACCCAGATGAAGTCCATCGACGCCCTCCGGCTGCTGATCAATCCCGGCAGCTCCAAGATTCGGCTGCAGTTCACCATCCCTGAGGGACTTCGGCTCAGCGCCCAGGTGGATGCCCTGGTGAAGGGCACCAAGATCAAGAAATCGGCGTACCAGGCAGCGTTGGACAAACCGAAGACGCTCCGACTACCCAAGTACGCCAAGCAACGACCCGAAGGATTTCTCTTCCCTGACACCTACGAACTGACTGCGGATTCCACGGCGACCTCGACACTGAAGCAAATGGTTGGCCAGTACAAGGCGGTCACCCGCGAGATCGAGTTCGAGGCCGATGCGAAGAAGCTCAAGCGGACGCCGTACGAGGTGCTGATCGTCGCCAGCATCATCGAACGTGAGGTGCGCCGGGAGGAAGACCGCACCAAGGTCGCCCGGGTCATCTACAACCGGCTCGACAAGGATAGGAAACTCGAGCTCGACTCAACCGTGACCTACGCCGAGAAGCTCAAGACCACGACGACCACAGCGAAGGCCCGTAAGAGCAAGTCGAAGTACAACACATACCGATACAAGGGATTGCCGCCCGGACCAATTTCGGCGCCCGGAAAGGCCGCGCTCGAGGCCGCTGCGAATCCCGAAAAGGGCAAATGGCTCTACTTCGTCACGGTGAACCTCGACACCGGCGAGACAAAGTTCGCGGAGAACCTGACGGACTTCGAGAAGATCCGTCTGGAGTTCCAGACCTGGTGCCAGTCCCACCCCGGCCGATGTGAAAGCTAACCTTCCCGCGGCAGCCGGCATGAGGCGCTGCGCCGTGCTCGGCTCGCCGATCGAGCATTCGCTGTCCCCGATTCTGCACCGCGCGGCGTACGCTCATTTGGGCCTGACCTGGACCTACGACAAGGTTGAGGTCGATGAGCACCAGCTCGCCTCCTTCGTCCATCGACTCGATGCAACCTGGCGTGGTCTGAGCTTGACGATGCCGCTCAAGGTTGCGGTTCTGCAGCTTGGCCAGGTGGACCATTTGGCGCGGCTGGCCGGCGCGGGCAACACACTCGTCCTGGGAGGCGGCGACCGCTGGGTCTACAACACTGATGTTGGCGGCCTGATCTGGGCAGTCAGGCAGGTGACCGTAGCGCCGCTGCCGCGGGTGACCATTCTGGGCACCGGGGCGACCGCGCGGTCGGCGCTAGTCTCCGCGCGCGACCTGGGCGCAGAGCTGGTGACCGTTGTGGCGCGTACGCCGGCCAAGGCCGCGGCGCTTACGACGCTGAGCGACCAGTTAGGCGTAAGGCTGGAAGTCAGACCATGGTCGGGCGAGGTTCCTGATGCTGATCTTGTGGTTTCGACGGTTGTGTCCCGTGCCGCCGATGGCCTGGCACCGGCTGTGGCGTGCAGCGCCCCGCTGATTGTGGACAGCATTTACGATCCCTGGCCGACTGCCCTCGCGTCGGCGGCCGGGCAAGCCGGCTGCACTGTCGTCAGCGGTCTGGATCTGCTGATTGGTCAGGCGCTGCTCCAGATCGAGCTGATGACCGGCCGCGTCGTCGCAGCCGAGGTCCTCTACACCGCCCTGGAATCTGAACTCGTCGATCGCCGGCGCGTGCGAGACTGCTGATCATGCTCCGATGGCTCACAGCCGGCGAGTCGCACGGTCCGGCGCTGGTGGCAATCCTGGAAGGGCTGCCAGCTCATGTGCTGATCACCAGCGGCGACATCGCCGATGCGCTCGCTCGCCGCAGATTGGGCTTCGGTCGCGGCGCCCGAATGAAATTCGAGGCGGATGCTGTCACGATTCTCGGCGGGATCCGGCATGGTGAGACCCAAGGCGGTCCGATTGCCATTCAGGTGGCCAATACCGAGTGGCCCAAGTGGGAGACTGTGATGGCGGTCGACCCGGTTCCGCAGTCGGAACTCCAGGGACAGGCTCGTAACGCAGCGCTGACCAGACCGCGCCCGGGTCACGCTGACCTGGTCGGTATGCAGAAGTACGACTTCGACGAGTCCAGGCCGGTGCTGGAGCGTGCCAGCGCACGAGAGACGGCGGCCCGAGTGGCGCTGGGCCGGCTGGCATCCGCCTTCTTGCAGCAAGGGCTCGGTGTCAACCTGCTGAGTCATGTGGTTGAGCTGGGAACCGCAAAGGCGCCTGCTGGAGTGATTCCGACCGCAGCCGACTTGCCCGCTATCGATGAGGATCCGGTTCGCTGCTTCGACTCCACGGCCAGTGCTGCAATGGTCGCTGAGGTTGAGCAGGCACAGCAGGACGGCGACACGCTTGGCGGTGTCGTCGAGGTCGTGGTGTGGGGCCTGCCACCAGGGTTGGGTTCCTATGTGCACTGGGATCGCCGCCTGGACGCACAGCTAGCCGGTGCGCTGATGGGAATCCAGGCCATCAAAGGCGTGGAAGTGGGCGATGGATTCGAACTGGCTCGCAGTCGAGGCAGCACGGCTCACGATGAGATCGTTCCGAGTGAGCCGGGCATTGCCCGAGCGTCGCACCGGTCAGGCGGCACCGAGGGCGGTATGAGCACCGGTGAGGTGCTGCGGGTTCGGGCGGCAATGAAGCCGATTTCGACGGTGCCGCGGGCTCTGCGTACTGTCGATGTCGCTACCGGCGAGGCCGCAGTCGCTGATCACCAGCGCTCGGACGTGTGCGCCGTACCGGCGGCCGGCGTCGTCGCCGAGGCCGTAGTGGCCCTCGTGCTGGCGAATGCAGCACTGGAGAAATTCGGCGGCGACTCGGTGGCGGAAACCAGGCGCAACTACGAGAGCTATCTCATGCACTTGGCGGATCGCGGACTTCAGGTGCGGCCCCAGTCATGATCGGGTCGATTGTCCTGATCGGAGCCCCCGGCTCCGGCAAGACCACCGTCGGAGCCATGCTTGCCGAACGTCTGGGCGTGACCTTCAACGACGCGGACGCAATCATTGTGGAACGGGCTGGAAAGTCGATCGCCGAGATCTTCACCGATGATGGCGAGGCCGCTTTCCGCGCTCTCGAGGAGCAGGTCACTGCCGAACTCCTGGAGTTACCCGGTGTCTTGTCGCTCGGCGGCGGTGCGGTGTTGTCACCCACCACCCGGGCAGCATTGCGCAGCCACCGGGTGGTGTGGTTGCGGATCGGCCTAAGCCAGTCCGTGAAGCGGGTCGGGCTCGACACTGCTCGTCCGTTGCTGCTGGGTAATGTCCGCGGGCAGCTGCTGAAGCTGCTCAACGAGCGAGCTCCGCTGTACGCCGAGGTCGCAACCGAGGTGGTCGACACCGATGACACCACCCCGGCCGAAGTTGTCGAGACGATCATGAACCCACATGCTGCCCATCACTGAGCCGACCCGGATCACTGTCGCAGCGGAGCGGCCTTACCAGGTGCTGCTAGGGCGCGGACTGCTGGCTGAGGTGCCTGCCGTACTGGGCCCGGACGTGCACCGGGTAGCGCTGCTGCATCCGCCGACGATGATCAAAACCGCAGAGCGGCTGTGCCACCTGCTAGCCGCCGCGGGCCTGGAGCCGGTTCGCGTCGATGTACCGGACGCAGAGGCAGCGAAGAGTGTTGCGGTCGCCGAGCGTTGCTGGTCGATTCTCGGCAACGCTGGTTTCACCCGCTCCGATGGCGTGGTCGGCCTGGGCGGTGGTGCCACCACCGATCTGGCTGGCTTCGTGGCAGCTACCTGGTTACGTGGTGTGCGGGTGGTCATGGTCCCCACCAGCCTGCTGGGCATGGTTGATGCGGCTGTGGGCGGCAAGACCGGCATCAACACAGCTGAAGGCAAGAACCTCGTCGGCTGCTTCCATGAGCCGGTCGGTGTGATCTGTGATCTTGATCTGCTGTCGACGTTGCCGACTTCCCACCTCATTGCCGGTCTCGCCGAGGTGATCAAATGCGGGTTCATCGCGGACCCCGACATCTTGACCATGATCGAGTCCGATCCATCAACAGCGGTACGCCCTGATTCGCCGATGCTTCGTGATCTGGTGGAGCGGGCGGTATCAGTCAAGGCCCGCGTTGTCTCGGCCGATCTTCGCGAGACCACCTCCCCCGGATCTGCAGTCGGCCGGGAACTGCTCAACTATGGCCACTCTCTTGGCCATGCAATCGAGCGTCGGGAACACTTCGGTTGGCGCCACGGCGACGCAGTGAGTGTCGGAATGATCTTCGCGGCTGAGCTGGCCCGGCTCGCCGGGCGGCTCGATCAAGAGACGGCAGGGCGGCATCAGCTGGTGCTCTCCAGCGTGGGATTACCGACGCGCTACCCTGCTGAGGCATTCGACGACCTACTGCACAACATGGCCACCGACAAGAAAACCCGCGGCTCCACGCTGCGGTTTGTGATCTTGAACGGGCTGGCTAGTGCTGAAATCCTCGTTGCGCCGGACCTGGATCTGCTGCGCGCCGCCTACGCGGCCGTCGCGGTTTAGCCATGACCACGTTCGATGTTGAGCGTGGCAAGGAGGTCCTCATGGAGCTGGAACCAAACCGTGTGGCAGGAGTCGATCCCGATCCCGGCAACCCATGAGCCGTCTCCCTGGTCGGCGCGATCGAGAGCGGCGGAGAATCGGTCGGCGTACCCGTCGAAGCGATTCAGGGCATCGAGCAGGTTCGCACAGAGCGGCCGAAGACTGTGATCGAGCTGTCCCAAGGCGCCGAGCACCCTGTCATCCCATGCCTGGTCGCTGTGGTCGTTGCGCGCCATGGCGTCGACCTGGGTAGGGCGGATCTGCCAGTTCGTGATTAGCTCGAGGAAGCGCTTGTTGAGCTTGTCGAAGTGGGCGTACGCAGTGGCGACGGTAGGTCGTGCTCCGACCTGGTCTAGCTCGGTACTGAGACGTCGCATGTCCTCGGCCCGGCCGGCGTCGGTCAACGCCCAGCCCGAGATGTCGGCGAAGCTCACACGTTGGGTCCAACCGCGGGCCTGGAAATCGAGCAGCAGTTCATCAGTGACAGCGGGATCCAGCCTAAATCGTCTGGCCACCGCAGGACCGTCAGCCATGCCGAGAACCCGGACCGCATGGAGCACGAGCAAGTCGGGTGGAGACGAATAACCCATGCTCGGGACCTTAACCAAACCGGCGGCCGGCATAGGCGCTGCGAGCGTCGGGAATCGCGCGCCGCCGCATGGAGGAGGAGGGAGCAGAGGTGTTCTTCCGCTGCGAGCGACGACGACGGCGGCGGATTCCAAGCCCGATGCGCGAGCAGCGCACAA
>JAJTCL010000005.1 GCA_021323255.1 Propionibacteriaceae bacterium
GGCAGTTCATGCAGTCGGTTGCTCCCGTGCCTGGCAGAAGGGCATCAGGCGCGGGCTACTCCCTTATGCCACCTCCGACGCGCCAACCCCCGTCTCACCGGGGCTGGTGGTCGTCGACCGTCTCGGCCTTCCGGTCGCCATGAGCGCAACAGCACGGGAGTGGCTGGCACTGTTCCCCGGCGGCCCCTGGTCCGACGGCAAGTTTCCGCTGCCCCTCCACGCTGTTTCGTTCGCGACGTTGGCGAGTGCGTCCGTGATGCTCCGTATTCGACTGATCAATGGGCACTGGGCGACCTTGCACGGCGTCCTGACTGAGCTCGGCATAACCGGCACCGTGAGCGTCATCATCGGTCCGGCCAGCCGTGAGCATCTGGCGCCGTTAACAGCGGCGATCTACGGGTTGACTCCGCGCGAGCAGCAGGTCGCCGAACTCATCCTGAGGGGGCATGCCACCCACCGGATAGGCCACAGGCTCGAGATTTCGCCGTACACGGCGCAGGAGCACCTGCGCCACATCTTCGCTAAGGTCGGCGTCGCCAGCCGCGGGGAACTCGTGGCCGCCCTCTTCGTCGAGCGAGACGGGTAACGCATTCGAGCGTTGCTCGGGGCCGGCCGGCCCGCCGATCCTCCCAGGCGCCCCGCCCGGGCCGGTGGCCGCCCGAGCGGGATCACCTGTGGACGCTGCCCTCGTTCCGTTGAGTCGGTCGTTCGGCGGACCGACTCCGATGCCCAACCTCTGGCCGATAGAACACCCATCGGGTCAGCTCCCCCGTAGGCACACCATCATGGACTCGCCGGCAGGCCCGGCCTGCACGTACGGATCAAAAGATCAAGATCGCGAATGGGAGCCCATTCTGGGAGCCAGACCCATCGATCAGTGCTGCACATCGGCGCACCGACACGGAGTCCGGGCCGCCGTTTGAGCGTGGTGGGCCCGACCCAACAGACCAGCCCGGACACCGAATCGAGACCTACGGAACAGAAGGTCGGCTACCAACGTGATGGTCAGGCACCCTCGCGGCCGCGGCAGAGCCGTGCTTGTCAAACTGCTTGACGACCGCGCTGGAGACCAGCTCACAACTGTGGACCATGCTGGACGCTGCCAAGCGTGAAACAAGCCATCAGGGCGCCTACCCGTGCTCACCTGATAAGGCAGAGGTCAGTGGTTCAAGTCCACTTAGGCCCACGAGAGTGTGCCCTGACTAGGGCTTTACTCCTGTCGATCACAGATCAGCCGGACTTCACCTCAAATGTCAGCGGTCGTCCGGTCCGAACTCGTTGACTTCTGCCCCGAGGCAGTGGTCGGCGTTCCCCCGTGGGCTATCTGCGTGACGATGAACACTGATGCACCTCGTGGGCGAGACATTCGCCGGCAGAGAGCTGAAAGCGGCGATCGTCGCAACCAACGGTCGATCTGCCGCCGATGATGACTGGCCTACTTTGCGGGTCGATTGCCAAGGGCCAGCCGGCCTCTACGCTCTCTTCTTCCAAATCGCGGCCTGGCAAGCACCTCACCCGAAAGGCCGTGGCAGCTCGACAACCTCCACCCGCTCCTGCCATGGGGTTCAACAGCGACGGTCACGGGTCTACTATCCGATGCATATACATCCCATAGTAGACGTGTAGAAGGGATCGGTCATGACAGCACAGGAGAAGGTCAAGGGCAGGGTCATCGATGCACACAGCCACATTGGCGAGATGGATGCGTGGGCGTTCTACAACCTGAGGGAGCCCGTCAAGCCGACTGTCTATGAGTTCGCCGACGCAGGTGCGTACCTCGACCATCTCGATGGTCTCGGAGTCGAGCGCGGACTGATCCTTCCGAACTACGGGATCCCCGTACAGAGCCAGCCGTTCTCGCTCAACGACTTGGTGCTCGACTCGGTGCAGAAGAATGACAGGCTGGTCGGAGGGCTGTGGGTCTCGTTCCTACCGCAGAACAAGGAGATGACCCTCAAGTCCTTGGAGCGCGCCGGTGAGGCGGGCATCGTCGCGCTCAAGACGACCTTCCTGCTCGGCGGGAACCCCGACCCCAACACCTGGGACGACGACACCACAGAGATCGCGGAGGCCTGCTTCGCCGCGGTCGAGGAGCACGACCTCACGTTCCACTTCCACACCAGCGCCGGCGGCACGTCTGACATCAATAACTTCGTCCCGCTCGTCGAGAAGTACGGGAAGCGGATCAAGATCTACCTCGTCCACTTCGGCGGCGGCGTCAGCGGACACATCAAGCTGGTCCCGCAGTTCCTGGACTGGGTCGAGCAGGGCTACCGGGTTTACTGCGACACCACCTGGACGATCGGCTTCGGTGCGCGCTGGCTGATGACGGAGATCGAGCGACGCGGCGTCGGCGAGGATCGCGTCCTCTTCGCATCCGACGAGCCGTGGAGCGACTTCTGGAGCGAGTACTGGAAGATCAACGGCGCCCCCGTCAGCGATGAGCTGAAGCAGCGAATCCTCTACCAGAACTTCGAGCAGTTATACCGCGAGAAGGCGTAGGTCAGGAGTCTCTGAGCGCGACCCAGAGAGCGCGAGCGGGCTTGGATTCTTCGTTCGCCCAGTGATGGGGTTGGTCGCCCATGAAGTGCAGCGCATCTCCGGGCTTGACCTCATGGCGGATTCCGGCGATCTCGAATACCAGCTTGCCTTCGAGAGTGAAGACCAGCTCCTCTCCGGCATGGACGAGCGGCTTGGACCCACTGTTCGCGCCCGGCGAGACGGTGGCCACCGCGGCCGCGCTGCGGAAGGGGGCGTACGGCCCCGATACGCCCTCGAGCGTCAGGCCCTCGTGCGGAGTGAAGACAGCGGGGCGATCCTCAGCCGGTGTGAACGCGACCGGCTCGGGATTGCCCTCATCCTCGACGAAGTAGGTGACCGGGCGATCCAGTGCGGTCGCGATCTTGAGCAGAGTTGTGATGGTCGGCACCATGTCGTTGCGCTCGATCTTGTGGATAGCTGCCGCGGAAACTTCTGCCTTGATCGCCAGCTGTTGCAGCGACAGGCGCTGCTCCTGCCGCAGCTTCTTGACCTTCGGTCCGATGGAGCTGACGATCCCGTCGACGTGCTCCTCGATGCGGACCGAGCTAGCGGGACTGTGTTTGGTGCGGGCCATGATCTTCATCCCTTGACGCGTCGGCGGCATGCAATATAGTAAACGAAAGTCAACCATGGTGGGCGACTTTCACATCCCTCTACGTGCAGACGGAGGCGTAGTGGCGCGCAAGATCGTAATAGTCGGTGGTGGCGCAGGCGGGATGGGCGCTGCAGGTGGCGTCAAGGCGGCCGATCCAAAAGCCGAGGTGATCGTCTATACCGGCTTTGACGACGTCGCCTACAGCCCGTGTGGCATCCCCTACGTGCACGGCCGGGAGATCGAGAACTTTGAGAAGCTGTTTCTGGCTTCCAAGCAGGCCTACGTCGACGCCGGTATCGATGTGCACTACAACACCGACGTCACCAGTGTTGATGTGAAGCGCAAGGTCGTTCAGGTCGCCGGTGAGGGCGAGGTGGAGTGGGACGCGCTTGTGCTGGCCACCGGCTTCAACTACGCCGATCCGGGTGTCCCAGGCGGCGACCTCGGCGGCCTCTACTACGTCAAGAACATTCGCGAAGCCATGGAGTGGGACAAAGTCCTGGACACGGTCAAATCCGCGGTGGTCGTGCAGGCCACGCCCCTCGGTGTCGAGATGGTCACAGCGCTCGGACACCGAGGCATCGAGACGCATCTGGTGGACCCGAGCCCGTGGCCGATGTCGGAGGTGGCCGACCCGGACATCATGGCCCCGGTGGAGGAGTCGTGGCGCGAGCTCGGTGTCATCACGCATTTCAACACGACCCTCAAGGCGTTCGTCGGTGACGGGCAGCTGGCCGCGGTACAGACCTCCGATGGCGAGATCAAGGCCGACCTGGCTGTGGTCTGCACCCACAAGGAGCCGAACACAGCACTCGGCGTCGCTGCCGGTCTCAAGACTGGATCGACCGGCGGCATCATCGTCGACGAGCGGATGGCAACGTCGGGGCCTGGCGTCTTCGCGGCCGGCGACTGCACCGAGATTCCGCACGGGCTGAGCGGCGTACCGCTGCAAGGCTTGACAGGTAGCCACGCCTACGCCCAGGGCAAAACGGCCGGCATCAACGCCGGCGGTGGTCAACGAACCTACAGCGCGGTCTACGTACCGTGGGGTACCGCAGCCGGGAAGTGGATCATCGGGGGCGCATCCTTCGGTGAGACGACCGCCACCGCGCTCGGAATTCCGTACGTCGTCGGGACCGCTCAGGGGATTTCGCGAGCCCGCTACTACCCCGGAGTCAAGCCCGTGAAGGTCAAGCTGCTGGCCCAGCCTGGCAGCCTTCGGCTCCTCGGCGCCCAGATGGTCGGCGGCGAGGGCATCAAGGAGCGTGCCGACTTCCTCGCGATGGCGGTCAAGTTCGGGTTCACCCTGCACGATCTGGCGCGGATGGAGAACGTCTACTCGCCGGCGATCGGGGCCCTCAACGAGCCCATCGTGGTAGCCGCCCAGAGCGGCCTGGACGCCGTATCGAAGAACTGAGATGTCGCTCCCTCAGTGGGTCACCTCCTTTTCTCAGTGGCTACGGCGCAACTCCGAGCACTACCTGCTGATCGCCGCGCAGGAGCGGGTCGCCCGGCAGTACGGCGCACGCGAACCCAGGTCACCCTACGGGCTGCGCGAGCTCTTCTGGCTGCGCATCTTTGCGCCGGTCTACCGAAGGCTGCCGTGGTCGCTACGGCACAAGGTGATGCGGGCCATGCCTGGAAGTCACCGCCGGCAGTGGGCCCCACCTCCGCAACGGCACGGCTCGGCCGTGCAGTCCTATGTTTCGAGAAGTTCAACCTAAGGAGAGAGGAAGTCTGGCCATGGCACAGATCGTGGGTGAGCGCGTCAGCAAAGGTGATGCGATCGTCGACTACGAGGACAAGGTCTTCGAGGACATCCAGGCGGAACCTGGGGAAAAGGCCTTCATCCTCATGCACACGGTGCCTTTCGAGGGCTCGGTAGGGCTGGTGAACATGCTCACGGCAACCCGCATCAACCGAAAGGGCTTCGACACCCACCTGGTGCTCTACGGTCCCGGCTCGCTGATGGCAGCCGCTACCCGCGGCTACCCAAAGGTCGGTGACGAGGCGTTCCCTGGCGCCCTCGGCTACAACAAGCAGCTGCAGACCTTCATGGACGAGGGCGGCCACGTCTATGCCTGCCGGTTCTCCGCCGCTGCCCTGTATGGCATGCGCGAGATCGACATGATGGAAGGCGTCAAGCCGATCAACCCGCTCGACGTGCTCGACGCGGTATTGACAGCTCGCCGTAGCGGTGCGCTGATCATGCAGACCTGGACGGTCTGAAGGTCGCCTGAGGTCGATAGCTAATAAAAAGGGCCCTGAGTCTGTCGAAGGGCGCGCGCTTGGGCAGGCTCAGCGCTCATATCCGCGCGTCAAAGCATCATGTCGGCGTACAGCCGAGCGTGTTCCTCCGCTGCCCGCTGCCAGCTGAAGGCCGGCACCACGCCACGACCGCCGCGGACGAGCGTTTCCCGGAGCGCACCATCCGTGACGACGCGACGCATGCCCTCGGCGAGCGACGTCGGGTCTGCGACCCGCGTCATCACCGCGGACTCATTGGGCGTCAGGTACTCGCGCAGCACGTCGATGTCGCTGCACACCACCGGCAGGTCAGCCGCCATGGCCTCGAGGACTGTCAGCCCCCATCCCTCCTTGATCGAGGGGAAGGCCAGCGCGTCCGCGCTCCGGTACCACTCGTGCAGCTCGGCGTCGCTGAGGGTGCCGGCCAACACGATGTCGCGTTCCAGCTCAAGCCCGAGATCGGGCAGCATCGCAAGCACGTCATCGCGATAGCGCGCGTAGTCCTGGAACGAGTGTCCACCGACGACGACGAGGGCGGGCGCTGGATCGAGCGCCCGGACCAAGATCGACATTGCCTGGAAGAGATAGCTGCTGCCCTTGCGCGGCTCGATGCCACCCACGGCCAAGAACACGAACCGATCATCCAGTCCTGCCCTTTGACGCACGGCGACTCGCCGGCTCTCCTCGATCGGACCGAAGCGAGCGGCGTCGACACCGTTGTGAATGACGGTGGCGTCGACGCCGAACTCCGCCTTCAGTCGGTTGCGCCAGTCCTCGCTCACCACAACCAGCTCATCAGGCTCCTCAATGGCTTTCCGCTGACACTCGATCAAAGCAGTGGTGGTGAAATCGTCGACGTGGTGGACGGTGCGGACGACGCGGACGCGCGCCCCGGCGTCCCGCACCCGAGCGGCTGCGCGTGCCGAGATGCAGTCCTGAGTGTGGAGAATGTCGACGTCGCCGGCCACCTTGGATAGCCCCGCCTCAAGATCATCTATCGACGCGAACACTCGCTGCTCCAAGGTGTCTGCCGGTGGAGACGGAGGAACCAGGATGTACGGCGCTCCCACCGGCCGGAAGAAGTCCTGGTCGGAATTGCCGAGCGCCACGATGCGTACGTCCATCGCCTGATCGACCATCGCATCAGCGAGCGACAGGGTGTGCACCACTCCGCCGCGTGGCTTGGTTGAATAAGTGACCAGGGCAACGCGGCGCTGACCCGGCCGGAGAGTCTGATTCACAGCGGCATCTTGACCAGACCGGGATTGTCCGTAGCGATTGCAGCGGCCACCAGGGAGGACCTCGCCGCAGTCTCGGTGACGATGCAACCGGCTTCGACAAGCCTCTCCCGCTGGACGGAATAGCGCTGCGGGTCCTGGTCGGTTCCGAGCACATACGCGATGATCTGCGGACCGCCTTCCGCCATCACCGATTCGCATTCCGGCGCAAGGATCCCGGCCGGGTCCGGATGGGCGCCGTACCCGAGGACAACGTCCACGATGATCACGGCGACCTCAGGATCGGCACCGTGCTCGCGTAGCGCCTCGATCCGAGCCTCGGGGTCGATCATCGGGTGCGGGCGGCCCCGGGTGTACTCCTCCTCGCCAAAGTCGAGGCACTGGTGCGATCCAGGCGGAGCCGGCAGGCCCCATGCGGGATGGATCGGCGTGTTGGACCGGACCTCACCGATCGTCCGGCCGAGGAGGACGAGGGATTCGTAGCATAGGGTGCCGCCGGAGAACAGTCCTCTGACCAGGGCGCGGCCCGATGTCATCCGTTGCCGAGCCTCCGCTACCGAGGGACCCATCGTCAGTGTCGAGTCCGGGGCTGCCATTCCGAGAACGTCGAGTGTCGCCCTCACCCCGCCCTCGAGGGTGTCCGCGAGCACGACCCCGGCCGGTGTTGGGAACTGCAAATCCAGCCCGAGCAAGGCGCCGACAAGGGGGGTTTCCCCGGCAGCCGCGAGCACTTCAGCCGCGACATCCGGCGCAGGCGGCTTGGACACCAGCAGGATGACATCGGTTTGAGAATGCTCCCGTAGGGCAGCGATGGCTGCCTTCGCCATCCGTCCGCCGACCTCACTGGACAGGTCCCGCCCTCCGACGCCGATGACCTGGCTAACTCCAACCCCCCATCGGTCCAGCAGTGCCATCGCCTCCTGGGCACCAGTTCCGGCAGCCGCGACGAGGCCCACCCGTCCGGGTCGGACCGCGTTGGCAAAGCCCAGACCCGTGGCACCGAGCATTGCTGTACCCGCGCCGGGCCCCATCAGCAACCGACCCCGGCTGAGTGCGTAGTCCTTGAGGGCAATCTCCTGGTGCAGTGGCACGTTGTCACTGAACAAGAGCACGTGAAGGTCCGACGACAGCGCCTGGTAGGCGGCCAGCACTGCGTAGTCACCCGGCACCGACACAACCGCGACGTTGGACTCCCGTTGCGCGCGCAACGCCTCATGCAGCGAGCGCGGGGCCGTGGACTGCTGCCCGCTTTCGGCAACCCCGCTTTCGGAGAGTACGGCGGCTTCGCCGACGGTGAGCGCCTTGGCAGCGGCCTCCTCGTCATATGCCCTTGCCACAAGGAAGAGGTCGTTGGACCCGACGCCCTCGAGGTCGGCCGAGTCGACGCCTTCAGCGCGTAGCGTCTCGATGTTCGCAGGTGTCGCCATGCCGGCGCTGGCCCATTCGACGTCACTCACTTCGCGCATCGCCCGTATGCCCTGGAGCTGCACGACGGAGTCGATGTAGGTCTCCGGAAAGATCTTGATGGCGATACTCACGCGAGCGCCTCGGTCCGGTTCGTCACCGACGTGATGCGGGTTCCCACTGACTGGTCTGTCGGGTCGTCGCTGGCGAGTGTGTCAACCACGAGCCGCGGGGAGGTGATAACAGCAAGCTGCCCGCCGCGACGTACGAACGAAATGGCGGCGCGCACCTTGGGACCCATGCTGCCCGGAGGAAACTGGCCCGCTTCCAGGTGTCGCTCAGCCTCGGCGGCGTTCGCCCAGGTCAAGGGCCGTTGGGTGTTCCTGCCGAAGTCGAGCTGTACGGCGTCCACGCCGGTGATCAGCACGAGCGCCTCGGCTTCCAGCTGGCAGGCGAGTTCGGCTGCCGCGGAGTCTTTGTCGATGACGGCATCAACCCCGTCCCAGCCGTCGGCCGTACGACCTACCGGGATCCCCCCTCCGCCGCCCGTGACCACAACATGCCCGGCGTCCAACAGGCACCGGATGGCACCGATCTCGACGAATCCCTTCGGTTCCGGGGAGGCAACCACCCGCCGGAAGCCGCGGCCCGCATCCTCGGAGACGTCCCACTGTCGCGCGCGGGCAAGCTGATGCGCGGTCTCCTCAGGGAAGAACGGTCCAATCGGTTTGGTCGGGTGTTGGAAGGCCGGATCGTCGAGGTCGACGATCACGTGGCTGAGCAGCGCGGCGATGCGATTGCGTCGGCCACATTGCCGATAGAGCGCGATCGCAATGAGAGAGCCGAGTTGTCCTTCGGTCATTGCGCCCAGGCTGAACAGCGGCATCTCCGGCACCTCTGCACTGCCCAGCTCCTGCTGGATCGCAAGGTTACCGACTTGGGGCCCGTTGCCATGGACAACGACCACGCGCCAGCCTGCGTCGAGCAGCGCGCAGACTGGTCGGGCCATCGCCGCGGCGTTCTCACGTTGCTCGTCATAGGTCCCGCGCTGACCCTCGGCCACGAGTGCGTTTCCCCCGAGGGCGACTACCGCGGTCCTGGTCACGACCCCTCACTTCGCTGGACAATCAGCCGGTACTTCTCAACCGACGGAGCAGAGCGAAATGTTTAGCATATTAGGTGACTATGAACGATAGTGAACGCCAATGCCGTAGGCAAGGTTACCCGCGCCGGTGTGCTGGGCCCTCGACAGGCTCAGGGCGCAAGTCGACAGAGTCAGGACGCCGGCCGTGACTGGACCCCTGGACCCGATCCCTCCAGCGGTACTTGTCAGGTTCACGAGCGCCGAGTCTCGCCTTTATCCGATGGCCATGACAGACCCGGAGGGCTACAAGCGCGCCATCACCCTGGTCGGCATGGTGGCCAATGAGCTGAGACGGCAGTGCGACGATCTCGAGTCCATACTCGAGCGCCGCCCTGATTTGATCGCCGCACTGCCCGGGCTGGCGGCTGCAAAGGGTCTCGAGCTCGGTGGATTGCCGCCAGACGCAGTAGTCGACGCGGCCTCGGCGCTGCGCTGTCGCGAGTTGCAAGCGCGCGCTTGATCGTTGCGGGTGGGCCCGCATCCCTTGACGCCGGCAGAGTGCCTGCCTTTACTAAAGGTTACAGTTTGTCTCGTGAAGTAAACGCTGGGGAGGGCGGAGATGAACATGGGTCGTGGGATTTCCAGCGCTGTGTCATCCCTTGAATCGACCCGGATTGAATCGACTCCGATTGAATCGGCTCAGGCCCAGCCGGCAGAGCGCGATGCTGCGACCTCGCTGGCAAACCTGGTGGTCGACCTGCAGGCTCGTGGCCTCCGGGTCGAAGTGCCGCTCGAGCGTCGCCACGGCGGCGCCGGGCCGAGCGACTCCGGCATGCTCTGGGTCGGCGGTTTCCCGATCACGGTGCCGACTGACAACGCCACGGCCGCGGACTCGCCGTACGCCCTGAAGGCGGAGGACGACGGATACGCGATCTTCGAGGGCAGTCAGCGGCTGGCTACCGCCTCGCCACAGCAGCGCCCACGCTTCTATGACCTCACGACCGCTGACGGCATCCCGTACTGGAAGATCGGCCTGCTGCACCTCGATTCCTTCGCCAGCACAGTCGTTCAGACCTGCTCGTATTGGGGCAACGACGATCAATGCAAGTTCTGCGGGATCGGCATCTCCTTGGATTCGGGCCGGACCATCGTCAAGAAGAGCCCGGAGCAGCTAGCCGAGGTAGCCGCCGCAGCCAAGGAGCTCGATGGCGCAGTCGATGCGACGCTGACAACGGGGAGCTCCAACGGGATCGACCGAGGCGCCCGGTACGTCGCCCGATGCGGACATGCGGTCAAGGAGGCGACCGGTCTGCCGGTGGAAGTTCAGTTCGAGCCGCCGAGGAAGCTCGAAGTCATCGATGAGGTGGCCGACCTCGGAATCGACTCGGTCGGCATCCACGTCGAGTCGTTCGACCCAGCCGTCCTGGCCTACGTCGCACCGGCCAAGGCCCGTACGGGCATCGAGGCGTACTTCCGCGCCTGGGAGCGGGCGGTTGACCGCTTCGGCGAGGGGCAGGTCTCGACGTACGTCATCTTGGGCATGGGAGAGGACCCGGAGCTGACCGTACAGGGATGTCGTCGAGCGATCGACATCGGTGTCTTCCCCTTCGTGGTGCCCATCCGTCCGGTGGCTGGCAGCCTGATGGAGGACGTCAAACCGCCGGACCGCGCCTACACCCAACGCATCTACCGACAGGTGGGCGCTTACATGGCCGAACGTGGCATGGACAGCAACGCGCCGAAGGCGGGCTGTGCGCGTTGCAAGGCCTGCTCCGGACAGCCGAGTGTCCAACCGCTCCTGCAGATCGGCCCGCGTCCGGTGCAGTTGTCCCATGCCAGCTGAGCTGAGCATGCCCGCAGCAGGGTTACCGTCCGCAGGCTCCCTTCCGCGCCCGACAGCCTCCCAAGTCGTGTGCCGCCAGGTCGCCTCGGCGGCAGAGCTCGCCGACCACTTCACCATCCGCCGCCAGATCTTCGTCGACGAGCAGGCGATCTTCGCCGAATCGGACCTTGACATTCATGATCACGACATGTCGGCAGTCGCTCTCATCGGGTATTGCGACGGCATCGCCGCGGGCACGGTCCGGTTGTTCGCCCTCGACCCAGCCGACGGCATCTGGCAGGGTGACCGCCTCGCAGTGCTCGCGCCCTACCGAACACGCGGGCTCGGCGCCCCACTGGTCCGTTGCGCAGTGGCAACCGCGGCGGTGCTCGGAGGTCGCCTGATGAGTGCTCATATTCAGCTCGCGAATGTGCGGTTCTTCCAACGACTGGGATGGGAAACCTGCGGTGAGCGCGAGATTTACGCGGGCCTCGTTCATCAGCCGATGAGTATTGGATTGCCTCCGTCCAGGGAGGCACGCGCAACCGTACGACGCCTCGCGGCCGGAGTCAGCGCGCGAGACCTGTGACGCTGTTCCTGGTGAGGTCCAGGACCGTGACCTCGACCTCACCTGAACGCAGGGCCAGCAGCCCCGACTTGTTGATCATGCCCACCACCGCCGCGTCGAGGCCACGCGCGTGGAACGGTGCCAGGCAATCCGCCTCGCGTCCCTGAGGTACACAGAGCAAGAACCCGTAGGCCGGGAAGCACGTCAGCCAGTCCTTCATTGCCACGCCTGGAGGGTGGGGCAGTTGCTCCAGATCCACCGTCACGCCCAGCCGGCTCCACTCGAGCAACATCGCCAGTGAGCCGACCAGCCCGGCCATACTGATGTCCTTTGCCGCGACGCAGGCGCCCGAGGACGCCACGGATGCAAGGACGCGTACGTCGCAGGCCAGTTGTGTGCTGCGCTCATCGAACGACCGAAAGAAGGGAAAGTCCGCGCGCATCTTTCCTTGAGTGCAGGCGGCAACGACGAGCGACTGACCCCCGGCGACGTGCGTCGTGGAGAGGACAGCTGTCGCATGTCCCACGCCGAAGGCCGACAAGGCCGGCGGGCCGTCGTAGACGGTCAGGTGCCCACCGACCAGGGTGACGTCATACCACTCACAGGCGTCCTTCATCCCGCGCAGCGCTTCCCGGGCCAGCTCGGGACTGCCGACGATGGTGTCGACAATCGCCACGGGAGTGGCCCCCATTGCGGCCAAATCGTTCACGTTGGCAAGAACCGCGGCGATACCTGCGCCATACGGGTCAGCCGCGACGAACGCCGGCAGCAACGCCTCTCCGCAGGCGATCACCTGATCTGCCGGACCGTCACGCCCGTTTTGGTGGCGCGTCGGCACCACGGCACCATCGTCGCCAGGACCGTGCACCCAGCTTCCGCCGCCGAGCACGTCACTGACCAGCTGGATCTCGCCCTTGGCCCGCAGCGCAGGATGCGATCGAAGGTAGGCCGCCAGCCCCTCGAGCTCGTCGCTGTGGTTCGACGCACTGGCCATCCGCACCCTCGCTCAACTTGATGGGCCCAACTTTGTCGATCCTGTCGGAAAGTGAACGATACATATAGCATAGGCAACGTGCGTCGGCCCGCATTTCTCAGCTTGCCCGAGCGCAGCTCCAAGCCGCGAGACCTGGGTCTGACCCATGTCCTCGACAAGGGCCAGACGGTGCAGTCCACGCAATCAGTCCTCGCCACATCCGCACCACTCATCGATGTCTGGAAGTTCGGCTGGGGCACGGCATACATCGACACAGCATTGACAGAAAAGCTTGCTCTGCTGCGATCCGCGGAGATCCGCAGCTGCCTTGGCGGGACACTGCTCGAGATCTCTTGGGCCCAGAACAAGGCACCGGAGTGCCTGAACTGGGCTGCCGAGGTGGGCTTCGACGCCGTCGAAATCTCCCGCGGGGTCGCAGCGATGACGGTGTCCGACAAGCGTGAGCTCCTCTGTCGCGCCGCGGAGTCGTTCGAGGTCGTGTCAGAGGTCGGGAGCAAAGATCCCAACGAGGTCCTCACCCCCGAGGAGTGGACGAGCGAGGTCGCAGGTGATCTCGCAGCCGGTGCTCGCTGGGTGATCACCGAAGGCCGGGAGAGCGGCACGGTCGGGATCTACCGCGAGGACGGCTCGATACGGGAGGACATCGTGGCCGCGGCCGTACGCGGAGGTGGCATCGAGAGGATCCTCTTCGAAGCGCCTCGCAAGGACCAGCAGGCGTGGCTGATTCGGACGTTCGGTCCGGAGGTCAACCTCGCCAACATCGCCTGCGACGAGGTCCTCGCGGTCGAAACACTCCGGTTGGGGCTACGAGCCGACACCTGCGACGTCGCGCGCTCATGGCAGCTCACCTAGCTCAGCCAACCGAACCCCTTGGGCGCAACGTCGTACCGGGTGCGTATCGCGGCGTCGCTGTGACGTCTTTCGACGGTGAACTCGACGCAGGCTCCCTGGCCCGCCACTTCGTCGGCCGCGAGGCTTATCGCCGGACCCGATTCATCGTGGTACGCAACGCCGACCAGACGGCAATCGTCTCCGTTCAGAAGGAGTCCGACGAACCACTGTTCTCACCGATCACGGCGGTGCAGCTCCTCGTCGGGCCGGCCGAGTGCGCGTACGTCGACGACCCCGAGGTCGACACCGGCATTCCCACCGCACTCGCTCGCGCCGCGCTGAGTCAGGCACCGGGCAAACGCGGAGTGGTTGTGCAGGGCCGCTTCGCCCACGTCAGTTTCATCATCGACCCGGTGCTGCTGCGCGTGACTGTTCGAGAAGTGGTGCCTCCGTATCCGCCTAAGCTGCTCGACCAGGCGCAGCGGGTCCTCGGTCTTGCCGAGACCCTGCCTCCGATGGAGCTGGTGCCCGACCTGGTTGAGTTTGATCAGCTCGCGCAGGGCAATACGGCCACCAGCTACCTGCTGCCCTGTAGAGGCGGTGGTGTCTCCATCGAGGGGGCGACGGTGAAGTATTTGGACGAACGCCCGGCCCGTGAGGCGTGGCTGCTGCTCGGCTGCGAGCGATCCGAGCAGATCCACGAGTCCTTCTACGGCGACCGAGCGCCCCAGGTGGATATCTGTCCGCGGAAGCGGCCCGGCGGAGGGGGCGCCACCTTGGCCAAGTGCTGTCTGCTCGAGACGCACAACGAGGTCGATACCGACCGAACCGTCGTCGTGCCCTGGGGGGCGTCGCTGGCACTCATCGCCGACGCGCTCGGCACGCTCGCCCGCGAGTGGGAGCCGACATGGGCACCCGCCTGAGTGACTCCGAGCAGTACCGCCACCTGTGGGGCACCACGGAGCTGGCGTCTGTCTTCGAGGAGCGCGCCCGGCTGCAACGATGGCTGGACGTCCTCAGCGCGCTGGCGGCTGCCCAGGCTCGCCTCGACATGATCCCATCCGAGGCAGCCATGCTGATCGCCGAGCATGCGCGTGCCGATCGACTGGACCTCGATCTCGTGGCCGTGGAGACCCGACGGACCTCGCACTCGATGCTGGGTCTGATCCGGGCGCTGCAGCAGATACTCCCCGAGTCCGCCCGCGAGTACGTGTACGTCGGGGCGACCGTGCAGGACATCACGGACACCTGGTTCGCCCTGGTGATGCGCGATGTCGGTGCTGTGGCGTGGCGGGACCTGCGGGCGATCGAGGAGACGTTGCTTGCGTTGGCAGTCGAGCACCGCGACACGCTGATGGCCGGACGGACGCACGGGCAACCTGGTTCGCCGATTACTTTCGGTTTCAAGGTCGCGTCGTGGGCCGACGAGATCCGACGGCATATTCAAAGGTTGGCGGAGGGGCGACCTCGCTGGCTGGTCGGCCAGCTGGGTGGAGCAGTCGGCGCGCTTGGGTTCTTCGGCCCACATGGATTGCGGCTGCGTGCCGAGTTCTGTGCCGAGCTCGGACTGGCCGATCCCGGGATCTCCTGGCTCACTTCCCGCGACCGGATCGCGGAGTTCGGGTGCGTGCTGGCCATGGTTTGCTGCACGCTTGCCCGGATCGGCAATGAGGTGTACGAGCTCCAGCGACCCGAGATTGGCGAGTTGCGTGAGCCCACGACTTCGGAGACCGTCGGCAGCATCACCATGCCGCACAAACGCAATCCCGAAGGCAGCGAACATCTCGACACGTTGTCCCGATTGGCCCGCGCCAACGCCGCCATTCTCATCGAGGGAATGGTGGTCGCGCACGAGCGGGACGGTCGCGGCTGGAAGGCCGAATGGGTCGCCCTTCCGGAAATCTGCCTGCTGACCGGGGTCTCATTGCAGCTCGCGCGGCACCTGCTGTCCGGCCTGAGCGTCGAGGTCGACACGATGCGCAGCAACCTGCATCGTCACGGGGACAACCTGGCCTCGGAACAAATCCTCGCCGGCCTGAGTCAGAAACTCGGTAAACACACTGCCCAGCAGCTCATGCACGAACTCCTCGCTCCCGGTAGCCGAGACCTTGACGACGTGGTCGGCGCCGTAGTGGGGTCGGGTGCTGCGACCGCAGAAGAGGCTCGGGCCTGGGCGTCGCGTGACGTGGGCGCCACAGGCGGGATGGTCGACGCCGTCGCAACCCGGGGTCGGCGCGCCCACGCGACCGAGCCGGAGGAGTGGGTGTGAGTCCGCCAAGGGTCGATCTCGCCACTCTTCCCACGCCACTCACCCGCATGCACCGCCTGGAAGCCGCCCTTCAGACAGGGCCGCTTTACGTGAAACGAGACGATCTCACCGGCTTTGGAGTGGCTGGAAACAAGGCGCGTCCCCTCGAGTACCTGATGGGCGCCGCGATCGAAAGTGGTGCCGACGTACTCGTCGCTGCTGGCAGCCCATCGTCCAACTTCTGTGCGGCGGCCGCGCTCGCCGCCGCGACAGTTGGTCTGGACTGCGACCTGCTGTTCCCCGGCACCCCTCCAGAGCCCGCATCGATGAACGTCGAGCTTGCAAGGGCTGCAGGTGCGCGTCTGCTCTTTGGCGTTGTAAAGACCCGCGAGCAACTCGACGACGCCGTCCTCGACCACGCGAATGCCCTGCGCGCCGCGGGCAGACGGCCATATCCGCTGCCGCGTGGCGGGGCGACCCCGGTCGGCGCAATCGGCTACGTCTATGCCGCGCGTGAGCTGACTGAGCAGTGTGATCATGCCGGAGTTCAGGTCGCGACAGTAGTGGTGGCGACTGGCTCCGGCGGCACCCAGGCAGGGCTGGTCGCCGGCCAGGTGGGATTCGGCCTGAGGTGGCAGCTCGTCGGCGCCTCGGTGAGCAGACCGACACAACCACTCGCGGACCAGATCCTCCGAAAATCTCAGGACTGCGCGGCCATTCTCGCCCTCGACCCACCCGGTAACGGGAACGTTGATCTTCGCGACTGTCGGGGTGCTGGATTCGGCTTGGCGACGCGCGACGATCACGTCAGTGGACGACTTGCCTTACGACATGAGGGGCTGCTGCTCGATGATTACTACGGTGCCAAAGCCATGACTCTGTTCAGGTCGTTGCTTGCGGACGGCGCATCGACGCCGGCCGTGTTCTGGCACACCGGAGGTGTGGCGGCCGCTCTGACCGCGCTGACGCAAGGAGCATCCTGATGGCATCCACTCGGCAGACAGGACCACCACAGGGCTCGGCCGCACGTGAGCTGATCGACAGCGGCTTCGCCTTGGAGAATGCGGACGCGCCCTTCCTCCACGAAGGTCTGAACCTCGCCGACATCGCCCATGTTCTCGATCTGCTGCGCCGAGGGCTGGTCCCCGCGCCAGCGGGGCGGGACCTCATCCGGCTGCTGCTCGAGGTCGAGCAGATGGATGCCGAGGACTTTCCGTACGATCCGGAATTCGGTGAGCCCTACAACTCGCGGGAGCGCTTCTTCGTGGCGCGGCTCGGCAAGGTCGCCGGATGGTTGCACGCCGGGCGGCCGCGACGCGAGGCGGCACGGATCGCGTTACGGATCTACGTCCGTGACCAGCTGCTGGAGCTAGTGAGTGAGGTGGAGCGGTTCTCCCGTGGCGCGACCGGGCTCGCCCGCCGGCACGTCGGCACCTTGATGCCAGACCAGACCTACCTACAGCAAGCACAGCCATCGACGTTCGGACATTATGTGTTGTCGTTCGTCTACCCTGCCGTTCGCGATGCGCACCGACTGCTGGAGGAGTTCGACGACCTCAACCGCAGCCCCGCTGGGGCCGGGTGTGTCAACGGGACTCGGTTGCTGGACGACCGCACGTATGTCGCAGCTGCCTTGGGATTCGACGAGGTCATCGAGCACACCCGCGATGCGATGTGGCAGATCGACGGTCTCATCCACGTGCTGGCCAGTGCGGCCAGCTTGCTGTCCACGGAGAGCAAGCTCGCCGAAGATCTCGAGATCTGGTCGAGCAACGAGTTCGACTTCGTTGCTCTCGCCGACGGCTACACCCGGTCGAGCATCCTCATGCCGCAGAAGCGCAACCCGTACTCGCTGTCCATCGTGCGCGGTGCGTCAGGGGTTCTGATCGGGCGTCTTACGGGATTTCTGGCGGTTGCCAAGAGTCCGTCGGCGCGCAGCGACAATTTGATCTTCGCCTACGGGGAGGTGCCGCGAGCCCTGGACCTCGCGATCCGGGTCACCAGGTTGATGACTGGGGTGGTGGGCACCCTTCAGGTCAATATGGAGCGGATGGCGCACGCGCTGGACGACGGATACACCCAGGCGACCGATCTCAGCGAGTTCATCGTGCAGACGTGCAACGTGGACTATCGCAGCGCGTACGACGTCGTTGGGTGGGCGGTCCGAAAAGCCAGCAACGAGGGCATTCCCGGCAGACACATCACGGGGGCGATGCTGGACGAGGCAGCGGTCGCTGTGACCGGGGAGCGGTTGGGCCTGGCCGCCAAGGATCTCGAGCCGGCCCTCGACCCACGCGTCATCATCGAGACGCGTCGCGGGACGGGTGGTGCGGCACCCACAGCTGTCGAATCCATGCTTACGCAATGTGAAAAGAAGGCTGACGACCTTAGGTCGGAGGTCGAGCAACGACGAGCCGCCCTGGATCGGACGAAGCGGCAGCTGCTCGAACAGGCTAGGCGCATTGCCGCGCAGGAGGATGAAGCATGACGGCCGATCCCGGCCGGACGATCGCACTGCCGGATGAGGTAGCGGTCGTCAACATCGGGCTGTCCCTGTTAGCCGATGCAGTGCGTGACCAGTCGACCGCGGTTCAGCAGGTGGACTGGCGGATCCCGGCCGATGGACAGCTCGATTTGGTCGCCGACCTCGAGTGTCTGTACGGGCAGCGGTCCACCGATCTCGACGCGGCCAATGCCGAGGTTGTGCGCCGCCTGGACGAGTCAGTCCCCTTGCTGGTCGACGTAGCCGCTTCCGGGAAGGTCGTGCCCGGGATGTCGGATCGGATGCTGCTGCACTGTGGGCCCGCTATCGAGTGGGCGGAAGTCCGCGATCCGTTACGCCGCTCGATGCGTGCCGCCACCGTTTCGGAGGGCTGGGCAAGGACCGTCGAGGATGCGGACCGGATGCTCGCCGACGGAACCGTGAGGTTGGAGCCGGGCTACCGACACGACACGGTTCTGCCCATGGCGAGTGCCATGGGCCCTTCGGCGCCGGTCTTTGTCGTCGACAACGCCGACGGTGGCACCCGGGCGTTCGCACCGATCAACCAGGGACCGGGTGAGACCGCCTGGTTCGGTCGCGAAACGCCGGCGGCGATTGCCCGGCTGGACTTTCTCCGTGACGTCGCGGCACCCATGCTGAAGCAGATCGTTGAGTCCTCTGGACCGATCGACCTCTTCAGGCTTGCCGCCCAGGGAGTGCAGATCGGCGACGACGTACACATGAGGACTCAGGGCACTACCAGCTTGTTGATCCGCACGTTGCTGCCGCAGATCGCGGCTCTCCCAGATGAGGGGCGAGTCGCGCTGGCGGAGTTTCTGTCCGCCAATCATCTCTTCTTCCTGAACCTGGCGATGGCCGCTGCAAAGTCCGCCGCGATGTGGGCCGACCATGTCGAGGGAGCGAGCATCGTCACCATGATGTGTCGCAACGGCACGTCCTACGGCATCCGGTTGGCCGGCTCCGACGAGGTCTTTACGGCGGCGGCGCCCCCGGTCGAGCACGCCATGTACTACCCCGACTACGGTCCGGAGACGGGCGCTTCCGACATCGGGGACAGCGCCATCCTCGAGCTCGTGGGCCTGGGCGGGGCCGCCGCGGCCGGATCTCCTGCGGTCGCCGGCTTCCTTCCGGGCGGCCTGAGCGAGGCAATATCGATGACCGAGCAGATGATCTCGATCTGTGCGCAGGAGAGCAGCCGGTTCAAGCTGCCAACGTGGAATTACCGAGGCACTCCACTCGGTGTGGACGTGCGCCGGGTGGTGGAGCTGAACATCACCCCTAAGGTGACGACCGGGATCCTGCACGTGAGTTCAGGTGTCGGCCAGATCGGTGCCGGCGTGGCGGCTGCGCCGATCGAGTGCTTCCGGGCCGCTGTGCGCAGCCTGGCTGCACGATGAGGGTCGAAATTAGGAGGTGGAGATGGCCGACCGGACCGTACACACCCGCTGGGACGGTGGGATGCGGGCGGTGACGCAGGTTGGTGACTTCGAGGTCGTCGTCGACGAGCCAGAGACCGCCGGCGGCACCGACACCGGTCCACAGCCGACCGATCTCCTGCTGGTCTCGGTCAGTTCCTGCTTCGCCCTTGCACTCGCATTCGTCGCCCGTAAGCGGGGGGTCGATCTGCTCGGCTTGGACGTGACGGCTATCGGTCGATACGAGGGGCTGAAGTTCTGCGAGATCTCGTTGTCGATCTCCTCCGACAGCCCGCGATCTGTTGTGGAGGACCTGCTGCCTGAAGCGCAGCGTGTCTGTTACGTGTCCAACACACTGCAGCGCCAGCCTGAGCTTACCGTCGAGGTGACGTGAGCAATGGCGTCATTGCTGCCGCCTGCCCAGGTGGCTGCGGCGGGTCCGGCCCGGGTCTGGGATCTGATCAGCGGGCCGGTGCGACCGGTCGATGTCCTGGGTCGGTTTGCGACCGCGCTGTACCTGCGGTTGGCGGGTGGAGAAGTCATCGCACTACTCAGCTCGGATGCTGTTCGGCTGCCGATTGGGCTGATGCTGCCGGTATCGAGCCGTGAGTTCCCGCTCACCCACCTGAGCGGCCCTGTCGTAGTGGGCTCGGGCGCCGTATACAGCGGCGGCTGGAGTTGTCGGGTCTCGCGGCTGGTCTCGCTCCGGGCGTCGGCCGCCCTCATGCCGGACCGCCATGCCTGCAAGCACCTCCGGCAACGGCTGGCCCACTGTCAGTCCGCAGACCCTGATCTACGCCTGCCCGATGCGCTACCGGACGACGTGTACTCCTCTGAGGTGGCGGCTGACCTTGTCCGGCGGCTGCTCGGGGTCGGTCCTGGGCTGACCCCTGCAGGTGATGACGTGCTTGCTGGGCTACTCGTAGGGTTATGGTCTTTCGGCCAGAAAGCCGAGCCCCTGCGACTGGCTGTGCTGGCTGGCCTGGCCACCGGCACGACCGATCTGTCGGCCGCGCTCCTGCGCTGCGCGACTCGGGGGGAGTCGATCCCGCAGGTGAACCAACTGCTGCAGACCATGTCCGGGAACGCCTGGCAGGGTCGGCTCGACCACGCAATGCACGACCTCGTCCGCGTCGGACACACCTCGGGAAGGGCGTTGGCAACCGGCGTGTTGGCCGCCGCCACCATGGCGATCGGCGACCGTCGTTAGGCATTCGCCCGCGCCAATCAGTCCGGACGGTAGGGGGCGCGATGTTCACGACGCCTCGACATCCGCTTCTTCGAAGGATCTTCCGCGCGATGGTGGGCGATATCTCTGAGAGCGACCTGCGGGGCGACTGTGCCGTGCTCTACGGTCCCAAGGCGACCTGTTGCTGAGCCGCGCCGTTGGCAGAATTTCGGCCGAGTCGAACAGCCGGTTGAGCCCTTCGACAACGTGCGGGATGCCGCGCTTGCCCAGCTCAGCCACCAGCGGATCTGCGGCCCGGGGCCACCGAGCGGGCCCGCTGTGTTGTGTGAATCCGGGTTCGGAGACAAGTACG
>JAJTCL010000203.1 GCA_021323255.1 Propionibacteriaceae bacterium
GCCGAAGCTACAAAGTGAGAGAGCGGTACCTGCCGCGTGCATAGCACAGCAGGTCCTCAGTTGGATCCGGCTGGATTTCCACCCGCTCCACCACTGCTCGGAGCAGAAGGCCCCAACCTGCATGATCAGGGTCGGGCCTCAAGCGGGCGCCGACCCAACCTAGCGAGTTGAGGAGTACCGGGCCCCATTCGGTGTCGGTCCACGCGGCAAGCGCAAAAGGGCCGCCAGGCGCGGGGGCGACTCCAGCAAATGCGTCGGCCAAGTTGCGCTGATCCCATCCCAGTAGATTCACCGTCACGGTTGCGGTCTCGGCCAGAAGATCGGCCAAGGCAGACTCCTCGTCAATCACCCCGATCACCTCGCCGGGGTCGCCCTCGGCAACCAGGAACGAGGAAAGAGTCCAGCCGGCTCGGTTGCCCCCGTCGGCGGCCGCCCAGATGCTGACTGGCGACGTCATCCGGCCGCGGAAACGGCGGAGCGGGTTCCGGTCTTGCTCGCCCGTCGCGAATGGGTGGCTGTGGTGAATCGTCACCAGAACAGTTCTACACGGCGCTAGGACGTCGGTTTGCCTCCGGCGACTGCAGGAGCTTTCGGCGAAGGGTCCCCACGGTAAGAGCCGGCCGCGATGCTCGCTTCACAGAAGCGGACGAAGGAGCCGGAACCTGGCGAACCGATGTCAGAGCGCAATGGATACCGTCGCGGTCGCCCATCAGTTGATCAGATGTGGCGTGGATCACGGCCGAGGCCATGCACGCGACCAGGTTGCCATGACGGAACCCTCTACGGTGGACCGGTGCGCCCGCTCATAGCGGGCCGGGGTGAGGCGGAGGAGCGCAATCGATGGGCTGGCTGGAAGCACTGGTGCTTGGCATCGTGCAAGGCCTGACGGAGTTTCTGCCCATCTCCTCCAGTGCTCACCAGTCGATCATCGGTCAGGCCTTCGGGGGCAGCGACCCCGGCTCGGCGTTTACCGCGATCACCCAGCTCGGCACCGAGAGCGCTGTGATCATCTTCTTCCGCAAGGACATCTGGCTGATCATCAAGAGCTGGACCCTCGCGCTGATCGGCAAGCTGCCGCGGAACGACCCCGAGGCGAGGCTGGGCTGGCTGGTGATCATTGGTTCGATCCCGATCGTGGTGCTCGGGCTGGTATTCCAGGACGCAATTGATCATGGGCTGCGGAACCTCTGGACGACGGCTGCGATGCTCGCCGGCTTCGGCATCATCATCGGGGTGATTGACAGGCTGGCGCTGAACGCCCGGCCATTGGAGTCCCTCACCTGGCGACACGGCCTCTTCCTCGGCCTGGTGCAGTCGCTTGCCCTGATTCCAGGCGTTTCGAGATCCGGTGCAACCATTGCCGGCGGGCTGGCGCTCGGCTACCAGCGGGTGGCAGCCGCCAAATATTCCTTCCTGCTAGCTATACCCGCAGTCGTTGGCTCCGGTTTGTTCAAGCTGGCCGATATCTCCTCTGACCCGGCACCACCGGCTTGGGGCCCGATTGCGCTCGCCACTGTGATCTCCTTTGGCATTGGCTACGCGGTGATCGCCTGGTTGCTGCGTTATGTGAGTACCCACACGTTTCTGCCGTTCGTGATCTATCGGCTTGCCTTGGCTGCGCTGGTCGTCGTACTGCTGCTGACAGGAGTACTGAGCCCGTTGGCCCCGATGTGAGCGCACTAGCCTGGGGATCGGCTAGGACCCAACTCCGGAGCGATCCAGTGCTTCGACGGCCACAGTGAGGGCGTTGAGTTTCTCCTCGACAGACCCGCCATGCGGCGCCAACGCACAGGTTGTCACCCCAGATGCGGCCAGCATCTGGAGGCGCTCGGCGATACGATCCCGATCGCCCAGCAACGAGGTCTGGTCGATGAATTCGAACGGAACGGCCGCCATAGCGTCCCGATGTCTCCGGCTCAGAAACAAGTCCTGGACCATTGCCGCGGTCTCACCAAAGCCCATTCGCACTGCAAGCTCGTTGTAGAAGTTCCTTTCCCGACTGCCCATGCCGCCCAGATAAAGCGCGGCATAACCACGGACCTGATCGGCACAGCTTCGGGGATCGGCACCCACCACCAGTGGCACGCTGGGAACGACGTCGAAGCCGTCGAGGCTCTTGCCGACTCGAGTGCGGCCGGAACGCACATTGTCCAATTGCTCCGGCGCGAACTCCGGGGCGTAGAAGATTGCCAGCCAGCCGTCAGCCAGTTCCCCGGCAAGCTGGAGGTTCTTCGGCCCAACTGCGGCCAGATAGATCGGGATGTGCTCGCTGATCGGGGCAAGCGTCAGCTTGAGTGGTTTGCCGGCGCCATCCGGTAGCGGCAGCTGGTAGTGGTCGCCGCTGAAGGCCACCGTCGACCGTGACAGTGCCTTGTTGACCACCGCGATGTATTCCCGCGTTCGAGCCAACGGCTTGTCGAACCGTACGCCATGCCAGCCCTCCGATACTTGCGGCCCGGACACTCCAAGGCCCAGCCGAAAGCGCCCCCCAGTCAAGACATCGAGGCTCGCCGCAGTCATTGCGGTCATGGCAGGGGTTCGGCCGGGAATCTGCATCACCGCCGAGCCCACATCGATCCTCGAGGTCTGCGCAGCTAGCCAAGCGAGAACAGTGGGACTGTCGCCCCCGTACGCCTCGGACGCCCAGACCACAGCGCAGCCCGTGGCCTCTGCGTGCTGGGTCAGCCGCAACTGCCCATGCGGATCATCGGATCCGACCAGATAACCGAGGTTGAGCCCGAGGCGCATGCCAGACACGGTAGTGCCGGAGGTGTTTCTCTGTGCTCGCGCGGCGCCCTTGATGTTGGCGGCTGCCCCGCGCGGGCGCAAAGAGCCGGGCAGGCCGTTAGGGTCTCCCCCATGGAAACGCGGCAGGTCGGGTGCAGCGGGCTGCGTGTCTCGCGGCTCGGGCTTGGCACGATGACGTGGGGCCGCGATACACCGGCTGAGAATGCTCATGCCCTGCTCGAGATGTTTCGTGATGCCGGCGGCACGTTGATCGACACAGCCGCGGCGTACGGCGCGGGCGACGCTGAACGCATTGTCGGCAGGCTGGTCCGAGAGCTGGGAATCCGCGACGAAGTTGTGATCGCCACCAAAGCCGGATTTGTGATCAGGGACGGCAAGCGCATCGTCGATACGTCACGGCGCGCGTTGCTTCGCGATCTTGACGGGTCGCTGCGACGGCTCCAGAGCGACTACATCGATCTGTGGCAGATCCACGCCTGGGGCGAGGCTCCCATTGAAGAATCGCTGAATGCCATGGATTTTGCCGTCTCGACGGGCAAGGTGCGCTATGGCGGGGTATCGAACTTTGTGGGCTGGCAAACAGCACAGGCAGCGACCTGGCAACGTGCGTTCCCCGGCCGGACGCCTATCGCGAGTGCTCAGGTCGAGTACTCCCTGCTCGCCCGGCGTGCCGAGGTCGAGGTACTCCCTGCGGTGCGAGCCTTCGGCATGGGCTTGTTTCCGTGGTCACCATTGGGCCGTGGGGTGCTGACCGGGCAGTACCGAAATGGCATACCACGCGGATCGCGGGCGGCGACCGACCACTTTGCCTGGTTCGTCGAGCCGTATCTCGAGCCACGCAGCCGCGGCGTCGTCGAGGCGGTTGTCCGAGCGGCCGAGGGACTGGATCTCAGCCCACTTCAAGTGGCGTTGCTCTGGGTGCGTGACGCTCCCGGTGTCACCGCTCCCCTGCTCGGCGCCCGGACGGCCGGCCAGCTGGCCCCGGCCCTCGCGGTAGAAGGCCAGACACTGCCAGCCGAGATCGCCTCGGCACTCGACGATGTGTCCGGCGGGCCGAACGCTGCGCGGATGGGTTAAGTACGGGCGGGCACGCGAATGATCTTGCGACGGATCCAGGCATCCCGGGTGCCATCTCGGTAGCGGCGCAGCCGGGCGAGTTCCCAGCCGCCGTACTCAGCGTGATCGGTGAGCAGCTGGCGAACGGCGTGAGGGGAGAGGTGGCGGCCCAGCCGGACTCGCTCCACCTCGTACTCGACACGACGCACCGTCATTGGCGGCCAATATAGTGCGCGCGCGACACCCATGTTCAAGCCCGGTCGAGAAACCGGTCCAGGACACGGGCGCCGAACTCCAGCGAGTCTGTCGGCACCCGCTCATCGACCCCGTGAAACATGCCCACGAAGTCCAGGTCGGGTGGCAGGCGTAACGGAGCAAAGCCGAAACAGCGAATGCCAACGCTGTGCCAAGCCTTGCCATCGGTACCCCCGCTGAAGAGGTACGGCACAGTTTGAGCACCCGGATCCTCAGCCTCCAGGCAGGCCTGCATAGCCTCCACCAGGGCGCCCGCGAATTGGGTCTCGACCGATGGATTGTGGGCGACCACCTCGTAACGGACCTGGTCGCCGATCAGATCGGCGATGGTGGCATAAAACTCGTCTTCGCTGCCCGGCAGGAACCGGCCGTCGATGGCCGCTGCGGCATTGCCTGGGATCACATTGTGCTTGTAGCCGGCTGTCAGCATCGTCGGATTAGCCGTATTCGACATCGTCGCCCCGATCAGCCGCGCAATGCTGCCAAGGTGGGCCAGAGTCTCCTCGAGCTGGTCCGGATCAAGATCGACTTCGAACGCCTCGGCGACCGCCTCCAAAAAGGCCCGTTGCGGGTCGGTAATCTTCCGTGGCCACTGGTAGCTGCCGACCCTGGCGACCGCCGCGCTCAGCGCAGTGATCGCGTTTTGATCGTGACGCAAGGAGCCATGCCCGGCCCGACCCTCGGCAATCAGGTTGAGCCAGGCCATGCCTTTCTCGGCGGTCTGGATCGGATACAGCCGAAGATCATCTCGTACGGTCAGTGAGAAGCCACCAACCTCGCCGATCGCCTCCTGGCAGCCCTCCACGACTTCGCGATGTTTTTCGACCAGCCATCGAGCGCCCAATCGGGCGCCAGCCTCCTCATCAGCGGTGAAGATCAACCGGATCGGACGCCGCGGCGCCGCTCCGGCGCGTGCCCGTGCCCGTATCACACTGAGCACCATGGCGTCGAAGTCCTTCATGTCCACCGCGCCCCGACCCCAGATACAGCCGTCGACCACCTCACCGGAGAACGGCGGCACCGACCAGTCGTCGGCGTTGGCCGGCACCACGTCGAGGTGGCCGTGTACCAGCAACGGTGAGATCGAGGCGTCAACTCCCTCCGGCTCCCAATGCGCCACCACCGAGGTGCGACCTGGCGCGGCTTCCAGTAATTCGCTGGCGATCCCCACTTCGTCGAGCAGCCCAGCGACGCGCTCGGCAGCAAGCCGCTCACCCGGACCCGAGTCGGAGCCGAAGTTGGATGTGTCGATCCGGATCAGCTCTTGACACAGCTGAACTACCTCAGCCTCGGGCTTGTACTCCACACTCATCGGTTCATCTTGACTGATGCACTGGATCGCCCGCGTTCGGCCCGTCGCAACCCTTCGGCGGGAGCACGCCAGTTGCTATAGTTCGTGGGCGCCAAGCGAGGTGAAGCGGTAGGTCCGGGTGGCGGAATAGGTAGACGCGCTAGCTTGAGGTGCTAGTGCCCTTGACAGGGCATGGGGGTTCAAGTCCCCCCTCGGACACCCAAGAGCGCACCGGACCCCGCTCGAGAGCTGGGTGACCATGGCCTGGGTCCAGCAGAAGAAGCGGTCCGATGGAGGCACATCAGCGGCCGTTCGGTGGCGTCTTGGAGGGGCCAGATCCGGCCCGATGCAGACCGAACCTTCAGTGCGGGCAGCGACGACCAGAACCTCGCGCGCGCCGAGGGTTTCCGGCGGATGGTGGAGGCAGGAGGGCACGAGTGGCCCGATGGCTGGGTCAAGGGCATGGGCTTCGTCCGGCCACGCCAGGACGCCGACCCGATGCAGCCACCGCCGACGGTGGCAGCGGTCGGCGAGGAGTACGTCCGCCAGATCGTGGACCTCTCTCCTGGCCAGCGGAAGCGCTACCTCGACCAGGTCCGAATCCTCGCCTCTGTCGAGGTGCCCTCGATTCGTGGCGCCTACCGGCCGTTCGACCAGCCCGTCACCAGCGTCCACGAAGCCGACGTGAAGGCGTGGCTGATCGACTGGGACCGCTCATTGAAGACCAAGGCCAACTACCACGGCCTGCTGTACGGCGTCTTCAACTACGCCCTCGAACAAGGCTTCCTCACGGTCAACCCCTGCGCTCGTACGGCACCCAAGCGATCGCGGATCCGCCAGTCGCAAGCCGACCTGCGGTTCCTCACCGAGGCCGAGCTAGCGACAGCGGTACGCGTGGCTGGCGCTGACGGTGATTTGCTCGCCGTCGCCGTCGGCACTGGACTTAGGTTCGGCGAGGTAACCGCGCTCTGGGTCTCAGACGTCGACCTTGTCCACCGGACGATCCGGATCAACAAGGCGTGGAAGCGCGACGGGGAGAACGACGTGCAGGAGACGCCGTCGTGGCTGCGAAAGTCCTTGCGAGCCAAGCACCAGATGCGCGGGCACCACCTCGGCAACCCGAAGACCCCGAAGTCGAGGCGGACCGTCACGATCTCGTCCGAAATCGCCAGGCTGCTGTCGCGCCTAGTCGAAGGCAAGGCTGCTGACGACTTCGTCTTCGTGACCCCGACCGGGCGGCCGATTCACAGCGCCGACTTCTACGAGCGGGTCTGGTACCCCCTCATGAAGAAGCTCCCGGAGGCAGGCGTTACACCCTTCCGCTTCCACGACCTCCGCCACACCCACGTAGCCTGGCTGGTCGCGGGGAGCGCTCCCCTACCGCACATCCAGGCCCGTCTCGGGCATGAGTCGATCACCACGACAATCGACACCTACGGCCACTTACTGCCCGTCGGCGACGAGCTGA
>JAJTCL010000204.1 GCA_021323255.1 Propionibacteriaceae bacterium
GCGGACACCATCGGTGTTACGCCGCTTCTAGTTTGGCGGCCCGCCCTTCGCCACTACGGCAGCCCGAACGACGCCAACTGACCCATGATCATGATCAGGAGGTCGCATACCGTCAGTGTGGGCGCCAAGGCCACCCGCCGCCGCCTCACCGTAAGGGCTCAACAAATCCAACCGGCCCGCAGACCACGGGCGGACCAAGCACGCCCTCTGACCTGGCTTGACACGAGCCACCGCCAACTAGACGGCGCCCTTCGACAGGCTCAGGGCGCATTCGCAAAAGGCTCGTAACAGTCGTACGCCTCTTGCCGGATGATCTTGTCGTCGCGGAAGGTGAAGATCAAGATGCTATAGGTGTGAAGCCGCTGCCCTTCGCGCAGAGGTCCCGCGTCCTTCGCCAGCTCGGCGTGCCACTCAGCCTGGCACACGACGGTTTCTTCACTCTCGATCCAGCGATTCACGTCGTAACGCTGAAACGCCAGCATCCCGGCACCTAGTTCACTGGCGGCGATCATGCCGTCGAGACCGCGGCGTCCAACACGAGGGTCCACCAGACTCGGATACTCAATCTGCTCAGCGTCATCGTGGAAGAAGCGGCGCAACGCCTCACCGTGAACACCGGACTCAAGTGCCTGCATCAGCTCGATGACCAGCGCCTGCTGATCACTGATGTGGACATCTTCGCTCGTCACTTCCGCCTTCCCTTCTCCCTCGCTCGGACCTCCAGATGGACCGGTGTGCCCTGGAAGCCGAACTCCTCGCGGAGTCGGCGCTTCAAGAAGCGCAGGTAACCAGGCTCGAACTGCCCTGACGTGAACAGCACGAAGGTAGGCGGACCGACGTGAGCCTGCGTCCCGAACAGGATGCGCGGCTGCTTGCCGCCACGGACCGGATGCGGATGGGCCGCAACGATCCGGCCCAGGTATGCGTTCAACCGGCCTGTGGAGATACGGGTCTCCCAGCCAGCCAGCGCTTCGGTGATCGCAGCACCAAGGCGATCAACGTGACGGCCCGTCAGCGCGGAGAGATTGATCTTCGCTGCCCACTCGAACTGGACCAGTTCGCGCTCGATCTCGCGTCGCAGGTAGCGGCGTCGTTCCTCGTCGGTCAGGTCCCACTTGTTGAATGCGATCACCAGGGCACGTCCTGCCTCCTCCACAGAGGTAAGGATGCGAAGGTCTTGTTCGGTGATCGGCTGGCTGGCATCTACCACCACCACGCACACCTCCGCGCGCTCTATGGCGCCCTGCGTGCGTAAGCTCGCGTAGTACTCATGGCCGGAAATCTCCTTGATCCGGCGGCGGATTCCAGCGGTATCGATGAACCGATAGATCTCACCACCAATCTCAACCAGCTCATCGACGGGATCCACTGTTGTGCCGGCGACCTCGTCGACGACGACCCGCTGTTGACCGGCAATCTTGTTGAGCAGGCTTGACTTCCCGACATTGGGCTTCCCCACGATGGCAACCCGCCGCGGACCGCGCTCCGTATCGCGCAGTTCTCGTGGTGCCTCCGGAATCACGCCCAGAATCGCATCCAGCAGGTCACCGCTCCCCCGCCCGTGCAGGGCAGATACCGGGAACGGCTCGCCAAGCCCGAGCTGCCACATCGCGGCCGCCTCCGCCTCGGTGCGTTGATCATCGACCTTGTTGGCAGCCAGAATCACCGGCTTCCCGCTGCGACGCAGCACCTTCATAACCGCCTCGTCGATGTCTTGTGTACCCACTGTTGCGTCGACAACGAACACCACGGCATCTGCCGCCGCGACCGCGAGTTCGGCCTGCTCTGTGACCTGGGCAGCCATTCCTTTCGCATCAGGAGCCCAGCCACCGGTGTCTACGAGCACGAACTGTCGCCCGTTCCAGGTGGCGTCATAGGAGACCCGGTCACGCGTCACCCCCGGCACGTCTTGGACCACAGCTTCCCGTCGGCCAAGCATCCGGTTCACCAAAGTCGACTTACCGACATTGGGTCGGCCAACGACCGCCACCACAGGCAAGACCTGCGACTCTTCGACAGTCGCGATGTCAGTCATCTTCGCTTTCGCTTAGGACTCTTGAGCCTGCTGACGGCTCTGGACTTCAGGGACATGGCGGATTTTGATCTTCGGTGGCCCCGGCAAGGGTAGCCCGGTCAGAGCCTGCGCTGCGACTACGTGATCAGCCAGCCGCTCCCGGACGACTGCGGTCCACTCCGCGATAACAGATTTGCGCCGCGGCCACGAGGATCGCGGTATGGTGAACGGCTCGCCATAGACGACATGGATCGGTCGCCGCAAGCGGGGTACCTGGTTTTTGTGCTGCCCCGGTTCCCGCGTGCCGAGAATTGCCACTGGGACGATCGGCGCGCCCGAGACCATCGCCAGATACGCGGCGCCTCCCTTGGCCCAAGCGACCTCACCGCCACTGCGTACGCCTTCAGGAAAGACCGCCAGCAGCTTGCCGGCACGCAGCACCTGTACTGCCCTGCGGATCGCTTGCGGATCGATCTCTCGACGATTGAGCGAGATCTGGCCTACGTGCATGAGAAACTGGCCGACCGCACCGCTAAATGCCTCCCGCTTCACCATGGCAAAGGTGAGCCGCTTGGTGAGCGCCACGAGAACCGGCCCATCCAGCAAGCCGATGTGGTTAGCCGCCAAGATCACCGATCCGGACCTCGGGATGTGCCGAGCACCATGCACCCTCACCCGCCAGCCCAGCCGCAGCCCGATCCGTACCAGTGGGCGAGCAAGCCGCAGGACCCATTCTTTCGAAGCCGGCAGTTGATCGGTATGCGGCAAATCGGGGCTAACCCCTTCGATCACGCCTGTCTCCGAGCCCTTGGACCGGAACGAATGCGCAGATCGTCTCGATGACCTCCTCGAGGCTAAGGAATGTTGAGTCCACCACATGCACTCCGGGAGCCGCCGATTCGAATTCGGCAACCAGGGAATCGTCACGATCCCGCCGGATCACCTGATCGGTAACCGCATCAACGTCCATCTGATGCTCGGCGAGCTCGGCATGTCGCCGGGCTACTCGCGCCGCCGGGTCGGCAACGAGGAGCACCCGTACGTCAGCCTCGGGCGCCACCACAGTGGTGATGTCCCTTCCCTCGGCGACGATGCCGTCGACTGCCTCGGCGATCAGCTTTTTCTGCCGGGCGACCAGATCAGCACGAATATTCAGATTGGTGGCAATTGCGCTGACAGCGGCCGATACCTCAGGAGCTCTGATCGCTTCGGAGACATCGACGCCGTTGATCGCAATCGCCGGGCATCGGGGGTCCTGGTCGATGTCCATCGAAGCGTGAGCCAACAAGTCCGCGACCGCCGCCTGATCATCGAGATCGAGGCCTTCTTGCAGCGCCAGCCAGGTGATTGCCCGGTACATCGCGCCGGTGTCGAGAAAGGCCAGCCCGAGCCGCTCCGCGACTCCTCGAGCGGTGCTTGACTTGCCGGAGCCACTGGGACCGTCGATAGCAATGACAAGCCGCCGATTCGACGTAGTGGTCCCAATGGGCTCCCTTGAAGTCTGGTGCTGGTCGGTCATCGCTGCCTCAGACACGCGCCTCAGCGTACCGGCCGCTGGTCAGGAGACGTTCCAACCGTGGGACAGCATGGTCTCGACCAGCGCATCCTCCTGCTCTGGAGCCACTGACAAGGAAAGATAGCCGACCTCCCGAACGGGGTCGTGCTCGATGGAAATGTCCTCCACGTTCACGCCAGCCGCACCGACCTCACCGAACAGCCGAGCCAGTGCTCCGGGCTCGTCTGGTATCGCAACAACGACCTCGCTGTAACGGACCGCCGCTGCCCCATGCTTACCAGCGATCTTGCGTGTCCCGGCCACACCGCGTTCCAGCTGGCCCTGCAAATCGTCTGTGGCCGGCGTCGCCTCAACAGCTTTGATCAACAAGCCGAGCTGGTCCTGCATGCCGCGGAGCTCCTCGAGCACCGCATCTGAGTTCGCTCCTACAATCTGCTGCCAGAGCATTGGATCGCTGCCGGCGATGCGCGTCACGTCGCGCAGGCCCTGGCCAGCCAGCATGAGGTCGCGCTCTGGGATCCCGGTGAGGCGGCTCGCGACAAGAACCGACATCAGGTGGGGCAGGTGAGAGACCCGAGCGACCGCGGCGTCATGATCATCAACGTCCATGATCACCTCGCGCGCCCGGCAGGCTCGGACGGCCGCCCGCACCTGGTCCACCGATTCGGCCGCCGACCGTCGGTGTGGTGTGACGACCCAGGTGCGGTCGACGAACAAGTCTGGATGGGCAGTCATCGGCCCTGAATGATGGGAGCCAGCCATGGGGTGCGACCCGACATAGCGGCTGAGCTCGACATGCCGCTGCCACAAGGTGTCAAGCACTCCCGCTTTCACCGACCCGACGTCAGTGACTGTTGCGTTGGGATAGACCTGGAGGCTGTGCACCACAAGATCGGGAATGGCACCTGGTGGCACGGCGACCACAACCAGGGCCACGTCTGTGGACACGGGAGGCTCGAGCGTGCCGGCACCCAGGCCAGCTGCGACTCTGGCGTGGCTGATCTTGTGGTCACGCAGATGTACTGCGTAACCGGCCGTCGAGAGTGCGCACCCGATGGAGGCCCCGATCAATCCAGCACCGATGATCACGGCCCGGCCGATCCCGTGGGTCTCAGCGCCGGCGGGTGGCGTGATCTCGGTCACGTGCCGGGCTTCTTCGGGGGCTCCTCGACGCCGTTGACTGAACTGGGAGTCGGCGGTGCCACGCTCGGGTCGCCTGCCGGTCCGGACCCATCGGCGAGCAGAGCGGCAAGCCGATCACCCTTGATACGCCGGAACTTGCGGGGCAGGGCTCTGGTCCGATCGAGGATGGCAACCTCCAAAGCATCCACACCCAAGACGCGGGGGGCGGCATTCGGACCGCCATCGGCGCTGAGCGCGCGGACGGCGAGCTGGGCTGCCTCAGCGAGGCTGAGATCGGGACTGAATCCGCGACTGACCACCTCGGCTATCACGTCGGCGGAGCCACCCATAACGGCGAAATTCGCTTCGTCGGCCACCGAACCGTCATAGGTCAGCCGGTATATCTGGTCGAGGGCCGGTGTGGTGCCGAGCTCGGCCACCACGATCTCCACCTCGTACGGTTTATCACCACCTGAGGAGAAAATCGTGCCGAGTACCTGCGCGTACGTGTTGGCCAGACCGCGGCCAGTCACGTCGGTTCTGTCATAGCTGTAACCGCGTAGATCGGCGTACCGGATACCGGCTTGTCGCAGGTTCTCGAACTCGTTGTAGCGGCCCACGGCCGCAAACGCGATGCGGTCGTAGATCTCACTGACCTTGTGGAGCGCTTGCGACCGGTTCTCGGCCACGAACAAGATGCCGTCTGCATAATGCAGGACGACCACCGAACGCCCTCGAGCGATGCCCTTGCGCGCGTAGTCGGCCCGATCCTTCATCTGTTGTTCGGGTGCGACGTAGAACGGCATGCTCATCGGGGCGCCCCCTCCCGAGGGGGACGAAGTTTAGGCAAGGGGCGCTCCCGGTCCGTCCGGCCGCTCTGCGCGACTTGCCATGACCCGCCCGATCATCTCGGC
>JAJTCL010000006.1 GCA_021323255.1 Propionibacteriaceae bacterium
ACCAGAAACTTGCAAGCGAAGGAACCAACTCCGCCGTTGACTGGTCTCGGGTCGAGCTGTGGTGGGGCGACGAACGTTTTGTGCCTGCTGAGGATCCGGACCGGAACGCCAAGCAGGCGCTTGATCTGCTTGCGGCGCCGCTCGCGCTGAACCCTGACCGGATCCATGAGATGCCCGCGAGCGACAGCGACCTCGATCTCGATCAGGCGGCCGAGGCGTACGCCCGCGAGCTGGGCGAGGTGGCCTTCGACATCTGCCTGCTCGGCATGGGCCCTGACGGCCACGTGGCTTCGATCTTTCCCGAGCATCCCTCTGCATACGCTGAAGGCCCCGTGATCGCCGTCCGGTCCTCGCCGAAACCGCCACCGGAGCGGATCAGCCTCACCCTGCCGGTGATCAATCGATCTCAGGAAGTCTGGTTCGTCGTGAGCGGCAGCGACAAGGCTGCTGCGGCAAAGATGGCACTGCTCGGTGCGGGGCCGGTGCAGGTGCCAGCCGCGGGAGTTTCCGGAGTGCAGCGCACGCTCTGGTTGCTGGATCGTGATGCAGCGGCGGAGTTGCCCGCCGAGCTGCAGCAGCGAGGACGAATCTAGCCCAGGCCCTACAGCGTCCACCTAAAGCATCGGGACCAGCCGTCGGCGCGCGGGAGGGGCAAAGAGCCATCCGTAGGCGGCCGTAAGTGCACGGCCTTCACCCGGTCGTGCCTGCCGGATCATGGATGTTTAGTAGATGACCTCGCCACGTTCCCGCCGGGCCCGCAACGCCTGCAGGGCCTCGGTGAGGATGTCGGCCGCCTCCTTGTCGGTACGGCGTTCCTTGACGTAGGCGAGGTGGGTCTTGTACGGCTCGATCTTCGGCGGGGGAGGTGGATTGAGGGAGTCGAGGTTCGCTGGCAAGCCGCATCGCGGGCAGTCCCAGGCGTCCGGAATGGCGGCATCTGCGGCGAATGCGGGCCGCGTCTCATGACCGTGGGCGCAGAAGTACGAGACGTAATTTCGCGGCGCGGCATCGCCCCGCTCGGCCTCGCCCATCGGACCAGCGCCCACCCGGCTACCACGAATGGCACTTCCACCAGCCACGTTCCTACTCCCTCGCCCTTCCTAGCTGTGGATGAGTCAGTGTCTTTCTTTCGATGACCGGGCCGATGGTCTCGGCAGTCAGCCGCCCAGCTTGTAGAGCAAGTTGAGCGCCACAATTGCCGCTAGCCAAACCACTCCGATGATGACGGTGAGCCGGTCGAGATTTCGTTCTGCGACCGAGGATCCACCGAGGGAGGAAGAGATCCCACCACCGAAGAGATCAGACAAACCGCCGCCGCGGCCTTTGTGCATCAGTACGAACAACGCGAGCGCGACACTGGTGATCACCAAGATGATGGAGAAGATCAGGATCGGCACGGTCACCAGGGGTACGAGCACGCACGTAGCCTAACTCACCGATTCGAGAACAAGTCAAAACTCCACCAGCACGGGATTCGCGGGCGCTCAGATCACTGGCATTTCGTAAAACCGCGCAATAGCAGAAAACTCGTCGACCTTCAGGCTGGCGGCGCCGACGAGGCAACCGTCGATGTCGGACTGTGCCATCAAGGCGGCAACGTTCCTGGCATTGACCGATCCACCGTAAAGGATCCGAATCCGGTCGGAGACTTCGCCGCCGTGCCGCTCCCGGATCCAGCCGCGGATCGCCGTACAGACTTCCTGAGCGTCCTCGGGCGTGGCCACCCGCCCGGTGCCGATCGCCCAGACCGGTTCGTACGCGATGACCATGTTCGCAACCTGGTCCGAGGTGAGACCAACGAGCGCGCCCTCCACGTGGTGCAAGGTGTCCGGCACATGCCGGAACTGTTCCCGGACGGCGAGGCGCTCACCGACGCAGACGATCGGGACCATGCCGCGCGAGACCGCCTTCAGGGTCTTGGCGTTCACGATGTTGTCATCCTCACCGTGGAACCGGCGGCGTTCGGAGTGCCCGACGACGACGTAGCGGCAACCCAGCTTCACCAGCATGTCGGCGGAGATGTCGCCGGTGTAGGCGCCATTGTCGAAGGCTGATACGTCCTGGGCGCCGTACCCGATCTCAAGCCGGTCGCCATCAACCAGTGTCTGCACGGTCCGCAGATCGGTGAACGGCGGCAGCACGACCACCTCGGACTTGTCCGGGTCGTGCTTCTTGTCCTCCAAGGTCCAGGTCAGCTTCTGTAAAAGTCCCACAGCCTCAACGTGGTTGAGGTTCATCTTCCAGTTGCCGGCCATGAGCGGCTTCCGCGCCATCGGCTATGCCCCACCGTCGAGGACGGCTAAGCCCGGCAGGGTCTTGCCCTCCAGATACTCCAGGCTTGCCCCACCGCCGGTCGAGATATGACCGAACGCGTCATCGCGGAAGCCAAGGTCGCGGACCGCGGCAGCGGTATCGCCGCCACCGATCACCGACAGACCGTCGATCTCGGTGACTGCCTGCGCGACAGCTCTGGTCCCGGCCGCAAAGTTCTCCCACTCCGCCACTCCCATCGGGCCGTTCCAAAACACCGTCTTGGCCCTGGCGATCACATGTCCGAACACCCGGGCGGAGTCTGGGCCGATGTCCAGCCCGATCTGGTCCGGCGGTATGGAGTTGGCGGCGACTACGGTCGGCTGAGCGTCGGCGCTGGCCTCGGGCGCAACCACAACGTCAGAGGGCAGCACGATCTGCTTGCCGCCAGCAGCGGCGGCGTTGAGGTATCCCCGCACTGCCTCGATCTGATCCTGCTCGAGCAGGCTCTTGCCCACCTCGTAGCCCTGGGCAGCGAGGAAGGTGAAAGCCATGCCGCCGCCGATGACCAGGGTGTCCGCGGCCTTGATCAGGTTCGCGATCACCGCGAGCTTGTCGGAGACTTTCGCGCCGCCGAGTGCCACCACGTACGGTTGGGCCGGCATTTCGACGAGCTGCCGGAGCACCTCCAGTTCCGCCTCCACCAACTTGCCGGCCGCATTCGGCAACCGCATGGCGATGTCGTACACCGATGCCTGCTTGCGGTGTACTACGCCGAAGCCGTCTGAGACGTAGACATCGCCGAGGGCTGCGTAACGGTCGGCCAATGCGCCTCGGGCGGCCTCGTCCTTGGACTCCTCGCCTGGCTCATAGCGGACGTTCTCCAACATCCCTACCTCGCCGTCGGCGAGGCTTGCGGTGACCTCTCGCGCCGACTCCCCCACAACGTCACTCGCCAGCCTGACCTCGGCATCCAGCAGCTCGGACAGTCTCTTGGCGGCCGGAGCCAGTGAATATTTCGCGTTGACCTGTCCCTTGGGCCGTCCGAGATGAGCTAGCACGATCACCTTGGCGCCGCGATCTCGAAGCTCGTTCAATGTCGGCAACGACGCGCGGATCCGTCCGTCGTCGGTGATCGTTTCACCGTCGAGCGGAACGTTGAGGTCACAGCGGATCAACACCCGCTTGCCGCTGAGCTCACCAAGATCAGAAACAGACTTCACGGTTGATCCTTTCCCGAGCAAGATCGGCGAGTGGATGTGGACGTGCCAGCTTTACACAGGTTGCTGACGCTGTGCACACGTTGCAACCCGTGCACAGCGTCGGTATCCCACGCAGCGTGGGATACCGACAGGCGCTTGGAGATCTAGAGAGACTCGCCGACCAGGCCGACGACGTCGAGGAGTCGGTTCGAGTAGCCCCACTCGTTGTCGTACCAGCCGACGACCTTGACCTGATTGCCGATCACCTTTGTCAGCTGGGAGTCGAAGATGCAGGAGCTCGGGTCGGTGACGATGTCCGTAGAGACGATAGCGTCGCTGGTGTACTTCAGGTAACCCTTCAGCGGCCCGTCGGCAGCCGCCTGGACGATTCCGTTGACCTCCTCGATTGACGTCTCGCGCGGAGCCTCGAAGGAGAGGTCGGTCGCCGATCCGGTGGGAACCGGAACCCGCAAAGCGTAGCCGTCCAGCTTGCCCTTCAGCTGGGGAAGCACCAGCCCGATGGCCTTGGCTGCACCGGTCGATGTGGGGACGATGTTCAGGGCGGCAGCGCGAGCCCGCCGCAGGTCGCGATGCGGGCCGTCCTGGAGGTTCTGATCCTGGGTGTAGGCGTGGATCGTCGTCATGAGGCCCTTGACAATGCCGAGACCGTCGTCGAGCGCCTTGGCCATGGGCGCCAGGCAGTTCGTGGTACAGGATGCGTTGGAAATGATGTTGTGCTTCGCCGGGTCGTAGTCGCCGTCGTTGACGCCCATCACCACCGTCCAGTCCTCATTTTTCGCCGGGGCGGAGATGATCACTTTCTTGGCGCCGCCGTCCAGATGTGCCTTGGCTTTCGTCGCGTCGGTGAAGAACCCGGTGGACTCGATCACCACGTCGGCACCGATCTCACCCCACGGCAGGGCAGCGGGATCACGCTCGGCGTAGGACTTCACGACCTTGTCGCCCACCTTGATGCCGCCGTCGACCACCTCAACGGGCACGTCGAGCCGGCCCAGAATCGAGTCGTACTTCAACAGGTGAGCCTGCGTGTCGTCATCGAACAAGTCGTTGAATGCGACGACCTCGATGTCGGCACTCGAAGCCAGCAGCGCGCGGTAGAAGTTACGGCCGATGCGGCCGAAACCGTTGATACCAACACGGACGGTCATGAGACGATCTCCTTCGGCAGTCAAGGTCCCAGGGGAGGGGGGCCAAAGACCACCTTAACGGGCTACTCCTCATCAAGCATCTCGGCGCTCAAGCTGGCCTCGGTGTTGGGTATGCCAAGCTCGGCGGCCCGTTTATCAGCCGTAGCCAGCAGTCGCCGGATCCTCCCCGCAACGGCATCTTTGGTCAACGGCGGTTCATGCATCTGACCTAGCTCCTCCAGGCTCGCCTGCTTGTTCTCGATGCGCAGCAGACCAGCGGCTCTGAGATGGTCAGGTACGTCGTCACCCAGGATCTCCAGTGCCCGCTCCACTCGGGCGCCCGCCGCGACGGCGGCCCGAGCGGAGCGCCGCAGGTTGGCATCGTCGAAATTCGCCAACCGGTTCGCCGAAGCTCGTACCTCGCGGCGCATCCGCCGCTCCTCCCAGACCAGCAGCGATTCGTGCGCTCCGAGCCGAGTCAGCAGTGCCGCGATGGCATCGCCGTCGCGGACCACGACCCGATCGACGTTGCGCACCTCGCGAGCTTTCGCGGGAATGCCCAGCCGGCGAGCTGCACCAACCAGCGCAAGTGCAGCCTCCGGTCCGGGGCAGGTCACTTCGAGCGCCATAGAGCGACCGGGCTCAGTCAGCGATCCGTGTGCCAGGAATGCTCCGCGCCAGGCCGCCACGCAGTCGCACAGACCGCCGCTGACCACCTGAGCTGGCAGACCACGTGCTGGCCGGCCGTGCGAGTCGATCAGGCCGGTCTGGCGCGCCAACGCCTCGCCGTCCTTGATCACGCGCACCACGTAATGCGTGCCTCGCCTGATTCCGGAGCCGTTGACGATGACAAGCTCGCTCGGGTGGCCGAAGACCTCGTTGATGTCGGTCCTCAGCCGACGCGCGGCGGAACCAGTATCGAGCTCCGCCTCAATCACGATCCGACCGCTGACAATGTGTAACCCGCCTGCAAATCTCAGCGTTGCGGCGACCTCCGACTTGCGGTCGCAGGGCTTGGTGACCTTGATGGTCGCAAGTTCCGACTTCACCAATGCGGTCATGGCCATTGCTGAATGATTACACAGCTAGCCCCCACAACTGGGCGCTTTGCCTGGAACGGATGAGGCTTGACAACACTGAACCGAATGGTTAAGTATCGGCGCTGTGGCTGATGCGCTGGCTGGGGTGTACAGCGCTCTGGGTGACACCACGCGTCGTGGAATCGTGGAGCGGCTGGCCCACGGAGAGTTGACCGTCGCCGAGATTCGCCGTCCGCTTCGGATATCCGCCCCAGCTGTGTCGAAGCATCTACGGGTGTTGGAACACGCGGGTCTGGTGCAGCGGCGCCGCAACGGTCGGCATCAAGTGTGCGTGCTGCAGGAGCGGCCGCTCATTGAGGCGGGCCGCTGGATCGAAGCGCAGACCGCATTTTGGTCGAGTTCGTTGGACGCGCTGGCTGGCTACCTGTCCGAGGAACAGCAGTGAGCAGTGGCGGGGAGGCGGTACGGCTGGAGCGTACCTTCCAGGCCGACATCGACCGGGTGTTCCGCGCGTTCACTGATCCCGGTGAGCTGGTGCACTGGTGGGGACCCATGGACGTGCGCACGTCCGTGGCACAGATCGACCTCCGCGTTGGCGGTGAATGTCGTTGGGTGATGCATCCTTCAGGACAGGTCGCCGTCCTGTACGGGGTGAGTTGCCGACTGGCGGTGCTGTACACAGGTTCCTCACGCTGTGCACGGCATGAACGCCATCCACCAGCGTGGACATCCCACGCAGCGTGGGATGTTCACACCCCCAGGATCTCCGCGTAGGCCGAGGCCAGGCGGAGTTGGTCGTGGCGCGGGGAGCCGTCGCGCGCAGCGAGGTCGGCGACAACCAGGCGCGCCCCCAACGAGTCGGCCCGCGATGCCAGATGCGGGTCGTCTGATGCGAAACCGCTGTCGGCAAGCACGACATCCAGCCGCAGATCTGGCGCGTGGTCGGCAAGCAGCTCGATGTGCTTGGCCGCCGAGAATCCTGCTGTCTCGCCGGCGGGCTCCAGGTTGAGAGTCAGGATGCGCCGGGCCGCGGTGGCATGAATCGCTTCCGCGAGTTTGGGCACCAGCAGATGTGGAATCACCGAGGTGAACCAGGAGCCGGGTCCCAGCACGATCCAGTCCGCCTCCAGCACTGCGTCGATCGATTCCGGAGAGGCGGGCGGATCCTGCGGGTTGAGCCGTACCGAGCACACCTCCCCGACGGTCTTGGCAACCTGGGCCTGCCCGCGGATCACCGAAACCTCATCCGGCCTTTCCGGGTCCAACCCAATCACCTCAGCGGCGATATCCAGCGGCACGGAGGCCATCGGCAGTACCCGGCCCTTGGCGCCGAGAAGCCTGGCCACCATGTCGAGGCCTGCCACCGGATCGCCGAGTCGCTCCCACAGTCCGACAATGAGGAGATTGCCGATTGCGTGATCATCCAGAGGCCCGGCACTGCTGAACCGATACTGCAGCACATCAGCCCAGGTACGGCCAGATTCGTCATCGCCACACAGCGCGGCCAGCGCCATCCGAAGATCGCCCGGAGGCAAGCAGTCCAGCTCGCGCCGCAGCCGGCCTGAGGAGCCGCCGTCGTCTGCGACGGTGACGATCGCCGTCAGATGGTCCGTCACCCGTCGCAGAGCGGTCAGTGAGACCGCGAGCCCGTGACCGCCGCCGAACGCGACCACAGTGGGAAGTGTCGGGCCCAGCGAGCTCGACATGAAAATGCTCGCCAGATCGCGGGAGCTCACTCTCGTCCCAGATCGCGATGGAGAACGGTGGTCGGCAGGCCGGTGCCACGGAGTCGGCGTGCGAACTCCTCTGCCATAGCTGAGCTCCGATGTTTGCCACCGGTACAGCCGATGGCCAGCGTGGCAAACCGTTTGCCCTCAGTCATGTAGCCCACTGACACCACTGCAATCAGGTCCTGCATGGATGTCAAGAAGGGCTCAGCGCCTGGCTGTCCGAGCACATAGTCGCTCACCGGCTTGCTGAGACCGGTCTGCGGACGCAGCTCTGGTACCCAGTGCGGATTCGGCAGGAAGCGCACATCGAAGATCATGTCAGCATCCACCGGGAGGCCGTATTTGAAGCCGAAGGACAGCAGTGTCACCCGCAGCTGATCGTCGTTGCTCCCGCCGTACGCATGGGCGACCCGGGAACTCAGCTGGTGGATGTTCAGCGAGGAGGTGTCGATCACCAGGTCGGCGGCCGCACGCAGCGTCGCCAGACTCTCGCGCTCCCTGCCGATGCCATCCAGCAACCGGCCGTCGCCCTGCAGCGGATGCGGCCGGCGTACGGACTCCTGGCGTCGCACGATGACGTCGTCGGCCGCCTCCAAGAACAAGATCTCCGGCATGGTCCCGATGGCCGCAAGTTCGGTGAACATCGATGGGAGCTGCTCGAAGAAGCCCCGGGTGCGCACGTCCAGGACCACCGCGAGCCGGGTCAAGTCGATCTCCCGGGCCTGCCGGCAGACTTCCGGCAACACACTCGGGGGAAGGTTGTCCACCACGTACCAGCCAAGGTCCTCCAGGCTGTGCGCCGCCGTAGAGCGCCCCGCGCCTGACATCCCGCTCACGACGACCAGCCGAAGCGGCTTGGTCGGGTTCTGGGTGTCGAATTCCCCGCCCTCCGGGCCGTGCTGATCCCGGGGGGGAGCACCCGCCCGCGCCCCTCCGGGACTTTCGCTGGTCACGTGGTTGATTATTCCCGGATCGCCCAGATCGCGCGCCGCCGCGCTGAGTTAGGCTGGCGCGCCGCTGTCCTGGGCGAGGAAGCGAGCAGACACGTCTTTCGTCTGCGAGCGACCCGAGGAAGGCAGCGGCTGCCGAGCGCCAGCGTCCGCGAGCGGAGCGAGCAATGCACTACGGCGCGAGGGACACGCTTTTCGGCTCCGCGCGACCGATCAAAACGCGGGAGCGAAGCGACCACCAGCCCAGGGGCGAGCTGTGGGACGAAGTAGGCGGGCATAAAGCGCGATCCGCAGCGACCAGGATTGCGCGCCGCTGTCCTGGACGAGTGAGCGAGCAGACACGCTTTTCGTCTGCAAGCGAATGAGGAAGACAGCGGCTTCCCGGCGCAATCGTCAGCGAGCGGAGCGAGCAATCAAACTCGGAGCGAGCAATCAGACAGCGGATCGCGCGCAGCCGCGCTGAGTTCGCCTAGACGCCGCCCAGTACCTCACCGGTGGCCATGTCGATGGCCTCTGGTTGCGGAGCCTGCTGCAGCGCCTCTTTGATGGCGAGTGCTGTCTTGGGGCCGAAACCGGGCACTGCGGCAATCTCCTCGACTGTCGCGGCACGCAGCTTCTTGAGTGAGCCGAAGTAGCTGATCAGAGCCTTGCGCCGAACGTCGCCGAGACCCGGCACTTGATCGAGCATCGATTCGACCATCGACTTGCTGCGTCGGGCCCGGTGATGGGTGATCGCGAAGCGGTGCGCCTCATCCCGGAGCCGCTGCAGCAAGTACAGGCCCTCGCTGGTCCGCGGCAAGATCACCGGTTCCTCGACGTCGGGCAGCCACACTTCCTCCAATCGCTTGGCTAGGCCACACAAGGCGATGTCGTCGATGCCAAGCTCGTGGAGCGCCTTGGCGGCCGCGGCCACCTGAGGGGGGCCGCCGTCTACCACCACCAGTGAGGGCGCGTACGCGAACTTGCGAGGCGCACCAGTTGTCGGGTCGACCAGCAGTGGCCCCTCCTCTGCGCTGTCGCTGTCGGCCAGGCCATAGCTTGCCTGCTTGGTCATGGCGGCACGATCATCGATGAGTCGCCGGAATCGGCGAGTGATCACCTCGTGAATGGCGGCGACATCGTTCTGCCCTTCAACCTGCCGGATGATGAACCGCCGGTATTCACTCTTCCGCGGCAGCCCGTCTTCAAACACCACCATGGAGCCGACTACTTCGGTGCCTTGCAGATTCGAGATGTCGTAACACTCGATCCGCAGCGGCGCGTTCGGAAGCTCCAACGCATCCTGAATCTCTTCCAGTGCCCGGTTGCGCGTGGACAGATCGCCAGCACGGGTGGTCTTGTGCTTGATCAAGATCTCATTGGCATTGCGGGCGACTGTCTCCATGAGTGCTCGCTTGTCCCCGCGCTGCGGCACCCGAATGGAGACATGGGAGCCGCGTCGCTCCTCAAGCATCCTGGAAAGCGACTCGACCGATGGCGGCAGCACCGGCACCAAGATCTCGCGTGGCACAGTGTCGTTGTTGGTCGGATCCGGCTCGCTGTAAAGCTGCAGCAGGAACTGTTCGATCAGTTCCTCCCTGCCGCCGTCGTCGAACCGGTCGGCAACCCAGCCGCGCTCGCCACGGACGCGTCCACCTCGTACGTGGAAGATCTGTACGGCGACCTCCAGCGGGTCTTCAGCCAAGGCGATGATGTCGGCGTCGGTGCCGTCCCGGAGCACAACTGCGTTTCGTTCCATGGCTCGTTGCAGAGCACCGATGTCGTCGCGCAGCCGGGCCGCGCGCTCGAACTCCAGCGCATCGCTGGCTGCGCGCATCTCCCGCTCCAGCTTCTTGATCATGGGAGCTGCCTGGCCGGACATGAACTGGCAGAAGTCGTCGACGATCGCCCGATGTTCTGCAGGAGTCACTCGTCCGATGCAGGGGGCTGAGCACTTCCCGATGTAGCCGAGCAGGCAGGGCCGACCGAGTTGCTTGTGGTTCTTGAAGACTCCCGGCCGGCAGGAACGCATCGGAAAGACTCGCAGCAGCAGATCCACGGTCTCGCGGATCGCCCAGGCGTGCGAGTAGGGGCCGAAGTATCGGGTTCCCTTACGTTTGGCTCCGCGGCCGACCATAACTCGCGGAATCTCCTCTGAAAGCGTGACCGCCAGCCATGGATACGACTTGTCGTCGCGATACTTGATGTTGAACCGGGGGTCGAACTCCTTGATCCAGGAATACTCCAGCTGCAGCGCCTCGACCTCGCTTCGCACCACCGTCCAATCCACCTTGGTGGCCGTGCTCACCATCGAACGGGTGCGACTCAACAGCGAGGCGGGATCGGCGAAATAGGAGTTCAGCCGCGCGCGAAGGCTCTTGGCCTTCCCGACGTAGATGACCCGCCCGTCAGCATCCAAGAAGCGGTACACGCCAGGCTGGTCCGGGATGGACCCGGGCGCAGGCCGGTACGCCAGCGCTTGGCGAGACGAGGCTGGAGGTACCACGGCCCCAGCGTAGGTGGATGTACGGACGCGATGGAGCCCACGAGATGACAACGGACGTGAACGGCCTCAATGCCCGGGGATCGGCGCACTCGGGAGCTGCTCGAGGAGGCGTACGTCGCCGCTGGTGACGACCCGCGCTGCGCTAGATCCCAACGAGTCGGTCAGAGACTTGTTCGGCGACTTGATGTCTTACGGTCACGAACCAGGGCAGGATCCTGATCGAGCGACCAGGTCGAAACACTCTGATTACGGCGTGGCTCGACGCCTGACCGTTGGCTTCGACAGGGTCAGTCAGCCACATAGACCTTGCCCTCGAAGACGGTCGTCTCGCCCTGCGCAAGACCCTTGGTGGCCGGCGGATTCGTCACGGAGCCGTCCTTGATCGAATATTCACTACCGTGGCAATCGCAGTGAATGACACCGTCGCGAACGGACGCGACCGGGCAGCCCTGGTGGGTGCAGATCTTGCTGAAAGCCTTGTATTTGCCCTTGCTCGGTTGGGTGACCACGTAATCGGCGTTGTCCAGAATGACGCCGCCGCCGACCGGCACTTTGGAAGTAGCGACACTCGGGCCCTTGGGGGCCTCAGCCGTCGATGCCGACGGCATGGGGGAGGATGTGTCGGCGGTCGGCGACGGCGTCGTTGGCGCAGACGTCTCCGTTGCGGCAGGTGCAGCGGAGGGCGAACCGCCGGACGCCTCGGCGCAGGCGCTCAGCGCGGCGGCGCCCGCGCCGGTCAGGCCTAGGAGCCCGGCGGCTCGCAGAACGGTCCGCCGCGCAACGGCGGTTGTCTCCTGACCTGGCTTTTGATCGCCGAGCTCAGACATCAGAAGACCTCCACTCTCTGCACTGCGAAGCGTCGGTCGCGCGAGCAGTGCCAAAACTACGAGAAAGACGTTCTTTCGACCCCAGACGAGATAGCCGTGGATCTGGTTCGACTTTTTTCGGAGCGATGACGCCTAGCTAGCCTTGACCGTGGCGCGCCTGGCCGGCAGCTTGTCGGAGTCCACTGCCTCAGCTGATGCCCGCGTTGCTGAAATGAGCGCTGGTTGGGTCGCCCTCACGGGAACGGCCTGCCCATCGAGCAAGGGCTTGAGAAACGCGCCGGTGTAGGACTTGGCATGGGCCGCCACCCGCTCGGGGGTCCCCTCGGCGATCACCAGCCCGCCACGCGATCCACCTTCGGGACCCATGTCGATCAGCCAATCGGCGGTCTTGATCACATCGAGGTTGTGCTCGATCACCACTACGGTGTTGCCAGCGTCCACCAGCCGCGCAAGGACATCCAGCAGCTTGCGGATGTCCTCGAAGTGCAGGCCTGTTGTTGGCTCATCCAGGACGTACAGAGTTCGGCCTGTGGCCCGCTTCTGTAGTTCACTGGCCAGCTTGACGCGCTGCGCCTCGCCGCCGGACAGCGTAGGCGCCGGCTGACCGAGACGTACGTAACCGAGACCCACATCGACCAGGGTGCGGAGGTGCCGTGCAATTGCGGGCAGTGGGGCGAAGAACTCCAGCCCTTCCTCGATGGACATGTCCAAGATCTCAGCGATCGACCTGCCCTTGTAGTGGACCTCCAGCGTTTCCCGGTTGTAGCGAGCGCCGTGGCAGACCTCACAGGGCACGTACACGTCGGGAAGAAAGTTCATTTCGATCTTGATGGTGCCGTCGCCGGTGCAGTTCTCGCAGCGACCGCCCTTCACGTTGAACGAGAAGCGGCCCGGCTGGTATCCGCGAACCTTCGCTTCGGGCGTCTCGGCGAACAGCCTGCGCACGTGATCAAATACCCCGGTGTAGGTGGCCGGGTTGGATCGCGGCGTGCGGCCAATCGGCGACTGATCGACATGGATGACCTTGTCGATTTGATCAGCTCCGCTGAGCGAGCGATGGCGACCGGGCACGTCTCGTGCGTTGTAGATGCGCTTCGCGAGGGCGGCGTAGAGGATGGAGTTGACGAGGGTCGATTTGCCCGACCCGGACACACCGGTGACGGCGATGAGCTGGCCAAGCGGGAATGACACGGTGAGATTGCGCAGGTTGTGTTCTGCTGCGCCATGCACGGTAACCTCCCGACCGCGGGTACGCGGGCGACGGGAAGCTGGCAGGGGGATGGAACGGCGTCGAGCAAGATAGGCGCCGGTCAGCGACTCCCGATTGTTCAGCAAATCCTCGACGGGGCCGGAATGTACGACGCGGCCGCCGTGCTCACCAGCACCTGGGCCGATGTCGACCGCCCAGTCCGCCGCCTTGATCGTTTCCTCGTCGTGCTCCACAACGATCAAGGTGTTGCCCAAATTCCTGAGGCGAATCAGAGTCTCAATCAGCCGCCGGTTGTCCCGCTGGTGCAGCCCGATGCTGGGTTCATCGAGCACGTAGAGAACGCCGACCAGTCCTGAACCGATCTGTGTGGCGAGCCGGATGCGCTGTGCCTCCCCCCCGGACAGGCTGCCTGTGGGACGGCTCAGCGAGAGATAGTCGAGGCCGACATCGAGCAGAAACCTGAGGCGCTCGTTGATCTCCTTGAGCACCCGCTCAGCGATCTGCTGTTCGCGCTCGGTGAGCTTGAGGTGGGAGAGAAACTGAGCGGCCGCATCGATCGGCATGGCTGACAGCTCGGCGATGTTCTTCCCGCCGATCGTCACCGCAAGTGAAGTCGGCTTGAGCCGAGCGCCTTTGCAGGCCCGGCAGGGCACCTCCCGCATGTAGCCTGCGAATCGCTCACGCGAGGTGTCGCTCTCGGCTTCGGCATGGCGCCGCTCGATGTAGGAGACAACGCCCTCGTACTTCGCGTTGTAACTGCGCTCGCGGCCGTAGCGGTTCCGGTAGCGGACGTGGACCAGCCCAGGCACTCCATCGAGCAGCAGCTTCTGGGCCGCCGCCGGCAGCCGACGCCATGGGACCGTAGTCGAGAAACCGGCGCTCTCCGCCAGGGAGTCGATGAGTCGGGTGAAGTAGTCCGCTACATGCGCTGATGACCAGGGGGCGATGGCTCCCTCGGACAGACTCTTCTCCGGATCGGGAACCACCAGCTCCGCATCGACCTCCATTCGCGTTCCCAGTCCAGAACATGTGGGGCACGCCCCCCACGGACCGTTGAACGAGAACTGGCGGGGTTCCAGCTCGTCGATCGCGACGTCGTGATTGTTAGGACACGCCATCTTCTCGGAATAGTTGCGCTCGCGCTGTGGATCCTTTGGGTCAAGATCCACGAAGTCGATCGATACCACGCCCTGTGCCAGCTTCAGCGCCGTCTCCACGGAATCGGTCAGCCGGTGCTTGACCGACGGCTTGACGGCGAGCCGGTCGACGATGACATCGATGGAGTGCTTGTACTTCTTGTCAAGAGTGGGCGGATCGGTGAGCTGGATCACCTGTCCGTCGACCCTGGCGCGACTGAAGCCCTCGGCCGCAAGCTCCCGGAAGACCTCGACGTACTCCCCCTTGCGGCCGCGGACGACTGGAGCCAGAACCTGGAACCGGGTTCCCTCCTCCATCGCCATCAGGCGGTCGACGATCTGCTGCGGCGACTGCCGACTGATCGGCTCGCCGCAGATCGGGCAATGCGGTCTACCGGCACGCGCATAGAGCAGCCGGAGGTAGTCGTAAACCTCAGTGATCGTGCCGACCGTTGAGCGGGGGTTGCGGCTGGTCGACTTCTGGTCGATGGAAACCGCGGGCGACAGACCTTCGATGAAGTCCACATCAGGCTTGTCCATCTGACCAAGAAACTGCCGTGCGTACGCCGAGAGCGACTCGACGTAGCGGCGCTGGCCCTCGGCGAAGATGGTGTCGAAGGCGAGACTCGACTTCCCCGATCCGGACAGGCCGGTGAACACGATCAGCGCATCACGCGGCAGATCGAGAGAGATGTTTTGCAGGTTGTGCTCGCGCGCACCCCGAACGACGAGACGGTCGGTCACGGAGCACATCGTATGTGCCAACACCGACAGTGCACAGGTGAATAGGGCACAGGTGAATCCGATGGCATCGAGACCTCCCGCGAGCAATCAGACGGGCATTACGGTAGGGGCATGACCGCGCCTGCATCTTCGGCCACGACGCAGCTGGAGACGCTGCGCGGGTTGGTCAGAACCGCGACGCAACGTCTGCTGGGCGACACAATCTTGGTGACCGACGAGCAGTGGCGGGCCCCCAGCAGGCTCCCGGACTGGACTCGTGGCCATGTGGCCACCCACGTTGCCCGCCATGGGGATGCGCTGATCCGGCTGACTCAGTGGGCGCGTACCGGAGAACGCCAGGACATGTACCCGTCGTCGGAGCATCGAGCGAGCGAGATCGAGGCAGGGTCTGGACGGTCCGGCCTTGACCTTCAGATCGACTTGGACAACTCCGCTGGACGTTTGGACGCGGCATTTGAGGAGCTTGACGGTGCAAACGCCTGGGATGTGGTGGTCGAAATGCGCGGCGGGTTGAACGTGCCGGCGCGCCTGCTGCCGTTGGCGCGGTTGCTCGAGGTGGTCATCCATCACGTTGATCTGGACATCGGTTATGAGATCACCGACATCGATACGCCGACGGCCGAGTGGCTGCTCGAGTGGTGTGCGTTCCGGTTGGGGCATCGTGACGACTGGCCCACACTCCAGCTGACTTCGGACACCGGCTTCGCGACGACGGTCGGCAGTGCAGGGGAACCGGTTGCCGTGAGCGGTAGCAGTGCCCATCTTCTCGGTTGGCTGATGGGCCGCACCGACGCCTCCTCGCTCACCGGGACAGGTGAGCTTCAGCTTCCGGCGTACTGATGGAGGGCTTCAACCACGTGGACCCAGGCGGACCGCCGCTCGTCGTACCACTGTCCGGCTCAGTCACCATGATCAAGGTCAGTGTGGGTCCGGTCGACAACAACGCCTATCTCCTGCAGAGCCGCAACAATGGCAGCCTGCTCCTTGATGCAGCCAACGATGATGATCGACTTCTGAAGATCATTTCCGATCAGTCACTGGACACCATCGTGACCACCCACCGGCACGCTGATCACTGGCAGGCGCTACCGTCGGTCGCGGCGGCCACTGGAGCCGTACTGATCTGCGGCCAACCTGATCTCCAGGCAATCAGCAGCGGCGCCGGAGTCGAGGGTTTGGTCGGGGTCTGGGACGGTGATCAGATCGAACTGGGCACAGAGCGCCTCGAGGTGATTGGGCTGGTTGGGCATACGCCAGGTTCGATCACGCTCGCGTACCCGGGCACCGGCATGACCCATCTGTTCACGGGGGACGGTCTCTTCCCCGGAGGGCCGGGCAAAACCAACAGTCCCGAAGACTTCACATCCTTGATGAATGATCTTGAAAGCAAGATCTTCGACCGTTTCGGCGACGACACTGTGGTGCATCCCGGCCACGGCGACGACACCACACTGGGCACTGAGCGGCCGCATCTGGCCGAGTGGCGCCGGCGAGGCTGGTAGCCACGGACACCCCGAACCTCACTCCAGTCGCGGCCGCGTCGCCCACTCAAGCGTCACTGACAATTTCGCTGCTCGGCTGGAGTGAAGTTTTCAGCGAATGGGCCCGTGACTGTTGTTACCCGACCGGTCGCGATATATCGTTGACGTATCGATTGAGACGTTACGAAAGCAAAGGTGATCGAGATGGGTGGTGCCTATGCCATGGGTGCGCCATGGCAACACTTCACACGCCACTGCAATCCTCAGTGGAGCAGGGATCTTGGTGACTGGCTCGCCAGGATGACCGGACACGCGGGTCCTCGGGGTTCGCAGCCGTTCGGCCAGTGGGGCATGTTCGCAGGTGCACCGTTTGGACCTCCGTGGTGGGGCGGAGCGCATACCTGGCGCGGACCGAAAGCCCGCCGTGGCGATGTGCGCGCCGCGATACTCGCAGTGTTGGCAGAGCAGCCGATGAACGGGTATCAGATCATTCAGGAGATCGCCAGCCGGAGCGGCGGAGTCTGGAAGCCGAGTCCCGGGTCGATCTACCCGACGCTGCAACAGCTCGAGGACGAGGGCCTGGTGCGGGTGGAAGCTGACGGAGGCCGTCGCGCATACACGTTGACCGACGATGGTCGCCGCTACGTCAATGAGCACGCTGATGAGGTCTCGGCTCCATGGCAAGCCATGAGTGATGCCGGCGAGGACGACGCCGGACTCAAGCCGCTGATCGGGCAGGCGGCAGCCGCGATATGGCAGATCGTCGCCACCGGAACGCCCGAACAACAGGCGAAAGGTCGCGACGCCCTGGTGGAGTTTCGCCGCAAGCTGTACGCGATCCTTGCTGAAGACGACACCGCGCCGCACAATTAGTCATGACTCGATACATTCCGGGAAGGTTCGACCTCTCCCGGGGGAATGTGATGTGGGTGTGGCCCACCCCCTACGGCCCGATGGAATCCAAGCCCGCACCGAAGACTCCACTCAGAATCGGCGATGCCGAGCGAGACCGTGCCATCGCTGAGCTTGGTGATCATTTCGCTGCAGGTCGGCTCAGCACCGAAGAATTCGAGCAGCGCGTGGACCAAGCGATAAAGGCCCGCTTCAACGACGATCTCGACCCGCTCTTCGTTGACCTGCCTCGAACGCCCGAGCCGAGCATGGAATCGAGGTCTCACCAACGGTCGGATGCCCATCTCGCATGGTCGCCCGTACTCTGGTTTGCACCGCTGCTGGTGGTCTGTGCAGTCGTCGCGGCCGTCCTCCTCAGCGCCCCCTGGCTGGTGTGGATGTTCCTCTGGATGTTTCTGATCACCGGGTTCTTCCGGCGCCGCCGTCACCATTTCGGACCACCACGCCGCTACTACCACTACTGACGTCAGCGGGTGGGCCTACAGGTTGGGAGCGCTGATCTAGCGACTGTCAGGTCTGAACGCCTCCTCCCGGTTGCGCCTGGACTCCCATCTGGCTAAGCCGTCTGTCTGCACCCCCTCGTGTGTGATGGACTGGTGATGGTGCCCGAGGATTGGCAAATGGGCTATCTCGCATCCAGGAACTCTCAATGCCGTCGGGACACGTGATCAGGCGGGCTGGGGGCATCAGCCGTTCGCTGATCACCTACTACGGCCCGGTGTGGCGCCGCGGCCGGATGGAGGCGCTCTACCGGAGGTTTCTTCAGGCTGGTGATCTTGCTTTCGACATTGGTGCACATGTCGGCAATCGAGTACGCATCTTCCGCCGAATCGGTGCCCGTGTCATCGCACTCGAGCCGCAGCCAGACTTCGTTGCAGTGCTGCGGCTGCTTTACGGCCGCGACCCGGACGTCGTCATTGAAGCCAGTGGAGTCGCAGCCGGATCAGGCGAAGGCAAGCTCTACCTGAGTACCCGCACACCCACGGTTTCGACCTTCGCTGACTCCTGGATCGACGATGTCCAGACTGATCGACGATTCCAACGGATTCGCTGGGACACTGTGATCAGCGTGCCGCTCGTCAGTCTGGACGAACTCATCTCCCGCCACGGCGAGCCTCAATTCTGCAAGATCGATGTCGAAGGATTTGAACATGAGGTGCTGCAAGGCCTCAGCCAGCCGATTGCGGCACTGTCATTTGAGTACATTCCAGTCGCCATTGACCGCGCCATCGCCTGCTTGGAGCGAATCAGCGCCCTCGGGGACTACCGCTATCGACACTCCCGGGTCGAGACGCACCGCTGGGCGGACCGTGGCTGGATGGAACCCGAAACCATGATCGAGCTCTTGAGCACCCTTCCAGCCGATGGTCGATCAGGGGATGTCTACGCCGTTCGTACCGATCGGCTCAGCGCCGCTGCTGATCTTTGAGTGACGACCGGCTCGTTAACGAAACACATTCAGTGCGTGTGAGCTGTCGAATTCAGAGCCGGGCACCCGAGGCAGATCGAGGGCATCGGTCGCCAAGTTCGCGAGGTCGGCATTACGGATCGGCTGCTTTCCGCGATAGCTGGAGCGGCTGGCACCAGGGTTGCGATAGTCCGGATTGAGGTCATAGAGGTCGCGCCCTGCGGCAACGCCAGGGCCCCACGCCATAAAGGGAATCCGGTAATTCTGCAAATTATTCGAGGCATAGTGCGTTTGGCCGCCACTTCCCCCATGGTCCGCGGTGAGTAGGACAAGGGTGTGTCGGCGTAAGGCGGGCCGAGCGGCCACAGTGTCGAGGATGCGGCCGAGCAGGCGATCGGTGTGCTCCACGGCGTCGAGGTACTGCTTGCCCATGAACCCGCGGGAGTGCCCAACACGGTCTGGTAGCGATAGGTGCACGAAGGTGAATTCGCGCGGTGAGCGGCGTAGTTCGGCGGTGAGGTTGGCGACCAGCCGGGTGTTGTCGCCGTCGATCGTCGAGCGGTCGATCTTGGCACGCCCATCGTCACGCCCAACTCTGTCAGGGCCGCCGTGGGCGTTCCAGGTGCGCTTGTAAATAGTGAACTTGATCTTACTGGCGAACAGGGCGGTGGAGCCGCCATTGTCGTGGACCACGTCGAACACGCTGGCGATGTAGTGCCCAGCTGCCTGATGAACGGTCCTGCCGTTGTCGAGGTTGTCGGTATACCCGTGCCCGCCATGCTTGTCGTCCACCCGCCGACCGGTGACCATCGCGACGTGGTTGGGCAGAGTGAGGGTCTGCTCGCGAACTGTGCGAGCGTTCACGGTGTAGGCGCCTTCGCGCATCAAGCGTTGAAACGCGGGAGTGCGAGATTGCCCGAGTTTCCGGATGGCACGTGGGTTGAGGCCGTCGATAGAGATCGCGATCACTCGGTCGACCGCATTGTCGGCCGCCTCATCGGTCCGAGCCGTGGGGGCAGCCGTTCTCTTCGGAGCGGGCAAACCCGGGGACGGTGCGGGTGAGACTAGAACGGGAAGGGTCTGGCCCGCAGGTGGGGTTGTATGACATCCGGCGACGAGGACTGCCCCCACGATCAAGATGGCCGGCCACGACGTCCGCACGCGTCGAACGGTCATGAGCTCGACCCTAGCCGCGGCGCGGCTTGGGGCGAATGTGGCGCGCCCGTGGGTCGGGGACCTGCAGGTCAGCCAGGACACCAAATGATGGCGCAATGTGATTGGGGGTTTTGGCGACCAGGAAGACCGCGAAGCCGACAGCAGCCGTAGTGGCTATCCCAAATGCCGCGACCGCCGGCATGCGGTCGATGGTGATCGCAACCAAGAAGCAGAACAAGGCAAAGCCGTCAAGGCCAGGTACGATCCCGCGCAGCAGCGGGAGAACGCCAACATGGCCAGTCTGTGCCGTCGCGAAGGCGCAGACCACGCTCAACGCGATCGGAAAAGGCGTCAACACACCCGTAAGGGCGGGGCCGACCGATGCTGCGGTACCAGTCACAAGGAGCACCAGAACTGCGGTCGCGACCGCCCGCGCCGGCAGATCCCACCACGGTGCTGCCGGAGGCGGTAACGGTGGCGGCTTCAGCCGGCGCAGCAGTGCGCTTGCTCCATGCAGCGCTAGCAAGGCAAGCACCAGGGCCGCGCCTACCGGCACGTCGACCTGGGCAAGAGCCAGGTCCAGCGCAAGCACCGCGAGCCAGCTGGCCAGCAAGGTCAAGAACCAGCCGTGCCGTCTCGACAGGTAGCCGAACAGCACCACGAACAAGGCCAGCGGCACAATGCCCAGCGTGGCGGCGCTGGCCGCCCCAGCGGCGAACCGACTGCCGTGGTCCAAGTACAAGATCAACAAGATGGGGCCGGCCACAACTGGCAACACGATCAAGATCCCGGCCACCCGAGGACCCCAGCGTCTTCCGACGAGGGAAGAAGCGACCACCAGCAGGGGTGCGAGCAGCAGCTTCAACGCCAGGACAGTCACTGGTGTTCAGTATCACAGGAGCTGCTACTCGCGAGCCTCAGTCGTTCGGCGGTCGTTGGTCGGCCTCCAGGAGAGCGACGAGGTGCCGCATTGTCATCAATGTGTTCCGCAGTTCGTCCGTGGCCAGTTGTGCTCCAATCCGGTTCCTGAGCGGGTGCGCCACGAAGCTGATCCGGCGAATGGCCCAGTATCCGGCCTCGGTGCAGGCGAGCAGCTTGGCGCCGGTGCGCGGGATTCGTCCGATACTCCGCCCCTGGTGTGGCGGCGGTTGTCCAGGAGACCAG
>JAJTCL010000205.1 GCA_021323255.1 Propionibacteriaceae bacterium
CGCAGACACGCTTGCCGAGCTGCAATCCCAACCCGACGGACAGACGCTGGTCGGCATCCGCCATCAGGTCCATGACGAGTCCGATGCGGAGTGGCTGCTGCGGCCCGATGTGCAACGCGGTCTGTCGGCTGTGAGGGATGCTGGTCTGGCCTACGATTTTCTCGTCCGCCCTCGCGAGCTACCGGCGACGCTGGCCATGGCAAAGGCCCTGCCCGACACGCGCTTCGTCATCGATCACATCGCCAAACCGCCGATCGTCTCGGGCGAGATCGCTGCCTGGAGCGGGCTGCTGGAACCATTCCGCTCGCTGCCGCACGTCTCCTGCAAGCTCTCGGGCATGATCACCGAAGCCAGCTGGGCCGACTGGACGCCCGCCGATCTCAAACCGTACGTCCACCGGGCCGTCGATATCTTCGGCACCGAGCGAGTGATGTACGGCTCGGACTGGCCGGTCTGCCTGCTCGCCGGCTCATACGGCGCGGTCAAAAGCGCACTCGAGGAGGCCTTACCACCCCTGTCTCCTGAAGAGCGGGCAAGGGTTTTCGGCGGCAACGCTATTCGTATTTATGGGTTGGACATCGGCTGAACACCCCTTATCCCGAACCGTTCTCCCTGAGCCCCCCTCATCCCCGGCCCTTCTCCCCACGCATGGGGAGAAGGGAGCACGACCGCCGCGCCGGCCGAGAGCCCCTCTCCCAGCGCACTGGGAGAGGGGACTAGGGGGGTGAGGGTCATTCGGGGGGTGGGGGTGAGGGCTAACGGTGGGCTGAGGGCGAGCCCCTACACCACCTCCAACCCATTGAGATCTGGCATGACCGGGAACGTCGCGTGCGGCTCCGTCTGGTACCAGAGCGCGGTGCTGGCGATGTCGTCCTGGAGGGGGAGGTAGCGCTTCTGCTCCTTTAACGGCGACCGCCATCCAACTGCCTGGATCGTCACTCGCAATTTCTCGGTGAACCGGATCGGATCCATCACATGCCAGCGGTACATTCCGAACCGCGGCTCCCCCTGCATCTCATCACCCTGGCGGATCAGGCTCTTGTCGACGAGGGAGGCGAGCCCTTCGAGCACATCGAGATCCCCATCCGGGTTGGTTACGTCTTCCGCGGCCTCAAGCGTCCAGCCGCTAGCGAAGACGCCAAGCCGATGGAAGAGCCGCTGCTCGTCAGGACGGAGCAGCTCATAGCTCCAGGCCATGGTGTCGCGGAGCGTGCGCTGTCGTGCCGGCGCTTCACGGGCGCCACTGGTGAGCAGCGGCAACCACCGCTCAGGCCGCTGCAAGAGCGCGGCGAGCGGCAACAACTTGCTGCGGGCGGCTGCGAGTTCGATAGCCAGCGGGAGGCCATCCAGTTGACGGCAAATCGCTGCCACTGCCTGCACGTTGTCCTCCGTCAGCGCAAATCGCGGGTTGGCCGCAGCGGCACGCTGGACGAACAACGCGACCGAGGGAACCTGCGCAGTGACCTCCAGAGGAGCGGTGAGTTGAGCTTCAGGACTCTTGACAGAGGTCGACGATGCGCTCGAAGAACCGCTCGAACACTTCGATGCCCAACCGCCGGCGGGTGCGGGTCAGGCTCGAATGATCCGGAAGTTCCTCGTCGAGGGCGTAGCCGAGGTACCAGCGGTGGGCCAAGTTGAGGCGCACCGTTTGGATGAGCTGCCGCTCGGAGCGGATGCCGTCGAAGAACATCACCAGCTGTAGCTTGAAGAAGACCACCGGGATCGATGTTGGGCCGACCCCGCTCGGCGAACCGCTCTCGCGTCCACGCCCGGACGAAGCTGAGATCGAGTTTGGCCTCAAGGTGGCGGTAGAAGTGGTCCCGTGGAACGAAGTCCTCCAACGAGACGGTGATGGGGTCGTCGAGGCGACGGGGTTTGGCGGGACCGAGCACATGGACTCCTGGGTGCAGATGGACTTGGGAAAGGCGTCCCGTCTACCGTTCGTCGTGGCGCAGCGCGGCGCCTTTTTCAACACCCTGGCTGATTATGGGTAGAACAGACCTTTGTCGCGTGAAGGATCGGGTCAGGTCGCAGAGTGCAGCTCGTTGCGCTGACCTATCTAGCATCACTGTGGTAACGGGTGCAGGCAGATGCTCTGCTTGCTCCTCAACCGCAGCGGCGAGCGGCGTGACCGTAGGGATCGCCGCGGCTCGTCAACGAGGTTCGGCGCTTCAACCGTCGGGCGGCGATCTCCTCGTGCCGACACCCGAAGACTGGGATGTCAGGATGTGCCAAGGGACGGGGAAAGGTTGCTGAACGGGAGGGATTAGGGTGCTGAACCGAACGGCTCGAAATGTCCTTTGGTGGATTTGCCTGTTCATTGCACCAGTGGTGCTCTTCACGATTGAGTTGATTCATCCCGCTGGTTTCACTCGGGACCCGGGCGCGTACCAATATCTGTCAAAGCCTCAGGCTCACACGTCCGCCCATCAGGCCATTGAGTACTTTGGGCCGGCCTGGTGGTTTGCACTCCATATGGTCCAGACCCCAATGATCGGGCTGGTCGCTATTGGGATGTGGCTCTTGATCAGCGAAGTTGGCCCGGATTCCGACCCGGGAGCTCGGGTTGTCGCGTGGATTTCGGCGATCGCCACCTTCGTCTTTGTCATCTACTACACCGTGCTCGACGCGATCGGCGGTATCGGACTGGGTCGGAGCATCGAGGCGGCTCAACGCCTTGCCGCCGAAGGCCGTCTCACATCAACACAAGTCGATGGCGTCGCGCTGCTGTTGGATACGGTTTGGACGGATCCGCTGGTCGGTGGTGTTGGCTCCGTCGTCAGCCAGGTTGGCTCCTGGGCGATCTTCGTCGCCTCACTGGCGGCCGCGTTTGCCCTCTTCCTGGCGCGCCTGGCTCCCTGGCCGCCCCTCGTCCTCCTGGTCGCCTTCGGCTGGGAGCTCCAGCTCAGCCATGCTATGCCCCACGGCCCGATTGCCTTCGCCCTCCTCACGGTTACGGCCCTCTGGCTCTGGTGGGCTAGACACCGCTCCAAGGTCGGTAATCGATCCGATACGGCGCCGGCGAGTGCGCCCGCGACGGTCTAGGGTGGAACAGCGATTACGGTCCTAGGTTGGCGTCGGTCGGCAACCAGCGAGGATGGGTGAGGCCGAATTTCTGTTGGAGCACCTGCTCCGCCGTCTGGAGCGCTCCCTCGACCCAACCCTGAGTCGTCGACCACGCTTCGCCACAGACGTAGACATTGGCGCCAGGGACTGGCTGGCGCACCCGCGGGATGATCTCCCATGACTTCGCGCCCGTCGGCCAGAAGTGCCAACCGGCCCCGTACGGGTCCGCGCCCCAGTCCATGAACATGGCAAGGTGAGGAGCTGGCACCCGCGCTGCGGGTCCGTGCAACGCTATGAGCTGCCGTTGCAACTCGTCCACCATGAGCTGTGGCGTTCTGACGTCGAGCGGGATCTGCCGTTGAGCGGCAGGGACGGGGAACAACGGGCTGCTGGGGTAGCCAGGCCAGAATTCATGGGCATCGCCGGCATAGTAGTCGGCCATCAAGAGCGCGTTCCGGTTTCCTGGATCGGCGCCGGCTTGGTCTCCCTCGGTCCCGAAGTAGAAACACTGCCGCATGGGGAGATCCGTCACCGAGTGCCCAGATTGCAGGCCGAACTGCTCCGTCCACCACGGCTCGTCGTAGCCGAGGAATGCCTTGGCCGCGAGCTGCGGAATGAGGACATCCATGTCGTCTCGGAACTGCTGGCTCTCGAACAGGAAGGAGCCCTGATCGAGGAGTTGCAGCGCGCGTCGCGGCATGGCGAGAACTGTGTTTTCTGCGGCGCACGTCCATGGCTGCCGGTCGGGGCCCCGCTCGAACTCGAGCTGGACCGTCGGACCCGCGGCGCGCTCCACTGTACGTAACCGGTAGGGCTGGAGGATTGCGCCCCCAGCGTCCTGGAAGCGCCGTGCCAGCTCTAGCGGTAGTTCCTGATAGCCATCCCGCAGCCGATGGAGGGCCTCGCCCACGACGTCGGCCCACAACCATGGCAATGCTTCGGCAGCGTTCCAGTTGCCACGCACATTGGTATATCCACCCGCATCGTGAATCAATTGATACGCTTCGCCGGAGAGGACACGTTGCATCAAATTCCAGAACCCAAGCTGATGCAGGGGGACGGTTTGCCCGTCCATCTCGACAGTAGCTTCCTTCTTGAACGTGTCCCAATCGCTCGAGCTGAATTCAGCAGCATCGGGCGCGTAGAGCTCGATGAGCGCCCGCTGTAGTTCGTCCGGTGACTTTCCGACCTCGACCACTGGCCCATCGTTGGTCAAGGCATAGGGCACCCGTTCGGCGTGCTTCCAGTCCCCCTGGGTGAATCGCTTTCCACGGAGGTAGAGCAGATTTCGGGTATCTCCAGACGGAAACGGATCGACGATAAGGCCGAGGTGTTCGATGAGCTTGGCCACGAGCAGTTGGCTATTGCGGAAGCGCATGCCGCCGAGCTCAGCTCGCAGGTGCGGCATTCCTGGTGGCGCAATCGAGTAGAGACGACCGCCAATGCGCTCACTCATCTCGCAGACCGCGACTTTCCAACTTGGGTTGGCAGTCTGTAACCGCCAGGCAACGTAGACCCCGCTGACGCCGCCGCCAACGACGACCACGTTGAACACTTCACCGTCGGCCGGAGCGGGGGGTCTCTCCTGCAGGCCGAGCGTCGCAGTTGTCCTGGATGTCGCTCCGACGCTGACTGAACCAGGAATAGCGCCAACAGCCCCGAAGGCTAGCTGTTGCAGCAGGGAACGGCGTGACAGCACTCTCTTCGTCTCCATACCGGCCGGACAATTACACGCGCACATTGCACCAGATCGCAAGCGCTTCATCAGGTTCTTCCTCCTGATTGTGCTGTCCCTCGTCGCCACGCGCCTGCTCGGCACCGCCGTCGTGCCCCAAGATGTCACGCTCGGTGCGGACTCGGCCGGGCCGGGTCTTGTGCGTCCAGACCTTCGCCGCACTCCTCGGGGCAGCCTCGATGATTGCGGCATCTTCGGGCTTGATCGACACTGGGCTCCCTCGGAAGTGTCCCGTCCACGGATTCGGGCTGGTCAGGTTGTGAAAATACGAGAGCTGATCCCGCAGGCTATGCACAGAAACCCCGGCATTCGGCCGAAGCACCAGTTCTGGCGTGGCAGGTAGACGATTGGGGAAGATGTGACTTGCCCAGATGGGCGTCTCGTCCGGGAGTTGATTCTCGGCACCACATTCCGGACACTCGATCTTGAGTCCAGCCCACGACTGGTTGTTCACCCGTGGGCCGCCACTTATCCCCGCTCCCCGCGAAAACGAACTGGATCGCAGTTTCTGTAGGAGACGAGTCAGCTCCGCTGGAGATAGGGCAGCTCCCTGGGATACCGTCTCTTGGGCACGTTGGCGTTGGGCGCGATGGTGCTTCGTCGGTCGCAGCGTGTCGCCGTCTAGCCGGTAACCCCACTTTTGAAGCCCAAGGACATTGCCAACCCCAGGGAGCAGTTGCCCACAGCTGCCGCATCGCGCGGTTGTGACAACCGTTGCGTCTTCGTATTTCGTGT
>JAJTCL010000206.1 GCA_021323255.1 Propionibacteriaceae bacterium
GCTCGACGAGAAGCTCAAGGCGCAGCTTGCTCCCCATCTGTCCGGTCAGGGCACCGCCAAGTTCCTCTTGGCGCAACCGATTCCCCACGAGCTGATCACAGCTCTGGTCCAGCGACTGGTTGCGCAGCGCGGCTAATGGTCCACGGGGCCCCGCGGCGGCATCCTCATGACCAGTCCTACAGGTCAGGCCGCTGGGGGGTGAACATCCCACGCAGCATGGGACGTTGCGCTGTGCATGGCTTGCACGCCGCGTACAGCGTGGGCATCCCACGCAGCGTGAGATGTTGCCGGCAGACTACCCGGTCACGTTGACCGGTATTTCGATAGGAGGGGTCTGGCGATACAGATCGCTGATCTTGTAGGCGTGCTTCTCGAGCTTCAGCGCGTCCTGGCGAGCCTTCGCCAACTCATCCGGGCTTAATTGCCTGATCCCCATCAACACCAGCGTCTCGCCTTCCGGATCGTCGACAAAGCCGACCCGGACGTTGCCCACTCCAGGCGCGTAGTACTTGCGCTGCTGTCCGCTTTCTGGATCGAGCGGGCTCCGCTCTTCAGTGATCATGACGTTCTCGTAGCAGTCGAGCGGGACACAGGTCTTCTGTTGCATCTTGTAGACCTTCGCGCAGTCCAAGAATTCGATATCGGGTGACCAACCCTGGAGATATTCGGCTGTTCCCAGCTGAGGGTCCGCCAGCATGATGTTGCCAGGCACGGCCTTATCGAGACCGGAAATCCAGGTGTCGGGAGCCCCGCTGAACTCTCCGTCCTCATACTCCTCGGGATACTCGCCGAGATTCCAGAGATTTCCGGCATTGTCCTGCGCATGAAAGGCGAGCTCCGCTTCCTGAAGCTCCCCTTCGTTGATGTCTTCCTCCAGGATGACCACAACCCGTACGCCGTTGATCATCTTGGTGAGGTCGGTGACGGTTGACACCACCTGGTGGGGTAGTAGCCCACCGCCGCGATCAGCCTCTCCAGACAGGATGAACTGCGTCCCTGGAGTCCGGGGATCCCATTGATTGTCGATCTTGGGTGGATTGGGAAAGTTGGCCGGATCAAACTGGGCCGCCGTATTGCAGGGCGGCTGCCGGCCATCATCCGCGGATGCTGCAACCGAATTCGCGAAGAACAGCAGGAAAGTAACGAGAATGGTCAAAACGGCTGGACGGACCCGGTCGCTGGGCATTAAGCCCCCTCTCTCAGCGCAACCCGCATGCCAAAGCCCGGTGGCCGAGATAACGTGGAGCCCTATTCCCCAGCTCTTAGCGTAGGCAGATCGACGCAGAGAAGTCGATGCATATATGTGTCCATATTTGACCTATCGCGTATCGATTTGATCTAGCCGTGTTGTAGCTACTCGCCCATCGCGCTTGGATCCGCTCGCGGGGCGCAGCTAACTGCGGGATGCTGCAACGAGTTGCGCCAACGGTGATCTTCGAGCCGCTGGCAGGATGCTCGCTATTTCCACATGTGGAGACGCACAGTCGTCCCTGATTCGGTGGAACGCAGCTGCACGAGGTCGCACTTCCGGTTCGCCGCGGACAGCCCGTCGCGGTCACTGGAGGCCAGCGCTCGGCGCCCCGCCAACACATCGTCGATCATGGTGTCGTCGGACACTTCACAGATCAGCGCGTGTGGCGCGTCCCAAATCCGAATGGTCCCTTCAATCGCGCCCCGCCGCAGACTGCAGGACGCGAGCCGCCGGGTTGTTGCGGCCACCTCAGTCACCTTGTCTGACCAGAGACCAGCGCCGTAAGCCTCCAAAGTCAAGATGTTGAAGACACGGTCGACAGACTCCGAAGTGAAGCTGTACTCCGCTGGTTTGCCCTCCAGCTCAGGAAGGTCTGAACTGAACATCGCCTCGACATGGGCGCGACCGCCATATTGGGAGTTTCCGTGGTAGCGGTCCCCATCCATGACGGCCGGGTGGCTGCGATGGGCTTCGGAGATGACTGACGGATCGAGACCTTCAAGGTCGTAGGGGCAGATCAACCACAGTGGAATCTTTGGATCAACCGCCACATTGAGCAGAGCCTCATGCATCTGGCATTCAAGAATCTCTTCAGGCCGTCGTCCTGCCCAGATGGGTTCCCCTATTCCGCGTACCGGACGGCCCAGGCCCGAGTGCTGATCCACAAACTTCTGCCACGCGGGAATGATGCGCGCGGGGTTGCCGCCGAGCTTGGCCATGTCGACGAATTTGACCTTACGTACCTGAGTCCCCAAGCTCTCTCGCAACCAGTCGGCATGGCGCCGCACGACAGCGACCATGACCGCTTCGCCCGCTGCGAGCCCGTCCTGAACGAATGGTCCGAGGACGGAGGCATAGTCGTCCGGATCACGCCACATGAACGCCTCGTGTCGATAGCTCTGCTGCGCTCTTGGTGGTGCGGCTTGCGGCATAACGGTTTCCTGAAACAATTTTTGCAGTCGGCGTCGCTCGGGGTTCACGACACTGGTGCGGCCGCATCTCGGGGCTCAAATGCTTGCTCGCGAGGTCTCGTCGTACCTTACCGAAGCCGCCGCCGGGGCCAAAACCCCTCCTCCGTCGAGACGGACCGTTTGTGATCCGAATCACCGGGCGATGGCTGATTTATTGCAGCCCTGCGAAAGATCTTTTGGCACTGATCGCCATGATCGCCAAGAAACACTTGGCAAATTGATGACATCGGTTCCGTACGGGGCTGCGTCGGAGGCTGGTGCCTAGCGGTCCACGGGGCAACGAAAGCCAGTTTGCTCCCTCTCGCATCGGGTAGGGAAGCGACGAACCCCAAACTCAAGGAGGAGTCCATCATGGCGACAGCCCGAGAGCTGATGACAGAGGGCGCGGAATGTGTCAACTCGACCGAGTCCCTAGTCGAGGCAGCCCGCAAGATGCGCGACCTTGACGTTGGTGCGCTACCGATCTGTGGTGAAGATCAGCGCCTGAAGGGCATGCTCACTGACCGCGACATCGTCGTGAAATGCCTTGCGGAAGGCAACGATCCGAACTCCGTCACGGCGGGCGACCTGGCCCAAGGCAAGCCGGTGACCATTGGGGCCGATGATTCAGCGGAAGAGACCCTCAGGACCATGGCGAAACACCAGGTACGTCGCCTGCCGGTCATTGACGGACACCAACTTGTCGGCATCGTCGCGCAGGCGGATGTGGCTCGAGCACTCCCCAACGAGGTCGTTGGACACGTTCTGGAGGAGGTCTCAGAGACGTGAGTCCCAGCGTCGCCGGCTGACTCGGTTCGGCGGCGACCTGTGGCTTCAGCAACGACGAGGCCATCGTTGTCGGCGGTCCCCGATCCGCCTTCAACGATGGCCTCTGGTGTGTGCGGTTGCCTGTGGTTGAGGCAACTCAACGCAGATAATCCGATAACCGCACGAACCGGAAGTTGCGTCGGCTCAACTTAGGCAGCGCGACGTTGATCCCCTCCGCTGTGCCGCCGTCCGGTCGGTTCATGTGGGCGAGGATGATCGAGCCTGGCTTGCTGCTCAGCATCGCGTCAGCTACTTGGGTCGCCGAATAGCTGGCGCCGGCGTCGCCGAGTACGTTGAAATTGACCACCTGCAAACCAAGATCGTTCACAGCGCGGACAGCCACGTCGTCGTAGTACGCCGTGCCCGAGCGAAAGAATGCCGGTACGTTGCCGGTGAGCTTGGTGATCAGGCGCTGGTTGACCGCCACCTCATCGACCACTTGGGCAACGCTGCCGGTGCCGGCAATGCCGTAGACCGATCGACCCGTCACCGACAACGGTCGATGCACGGTCCCGTGGTTGGCGATTTCGAACAGTGGGTCGGCTGCCAGCTGTTGGAACCTGCGTGGATTGGCATCGATCCAGCGCGCGTTGATGAACAGCGTCGCCGGCACCCGCTCCCGTCGCAGCGTTTTGATGAGTTCCGCGTCATAGCCGCTACCTGCTCGGCCGCCACATGCATCCAGGGTGAGAGCAACGACGCGGTCGGTGGTTGGCAGCCGTAACACCACGCGTGGCACAGCCTCCCCCCAGGCGGTGGGACGCTTGCCCGAATACCGCCGGATGATGGTCTTCCGCGACGTGCGGCCGTCGCCAACCGATCGACTGGGAATTGGATCCGGCTCAGCAGATGCTGCTGGAACGCTCGGAGAGGCAGATACGGAGCTCCCTGGAGGTGTCGGCTCCGGGGGTGCCGTCCCGCCCGGACTGGCCGCACTGCTCGAGCTTGTGTTCGGCGGACTGCAGCCCAGGACAGTGCACGAGAGGGTCCCAAGCAGGAAGGTCCTGCGCTTGACATCCACCCCGATCCCCCGATTTACCCGTGCTTGATCGCCCCGGCCGCAATTCAGACTAAACCCATTGCCCTGAGCTATGCGGTGGCCAACAAGAGCGGATGGTCGAAGGAGTGCCGTGCTGCGTTGCCGGTAGCACGGGCTGTTCGCGTTCAGCCGCATTAGTGCAGCCGACCTACAGTGGCGCCATGTCGGCGCGCTGGCTCGTCGTGCTGTTGACTGCAGCTGCCTTCGTCGCGGCGCCTCTGCTGGTTAACGTGCAACCTGCCGCGCCGTCTGAGATTTCTGCCACCGAGCTGGCCGACCGGATACAGCAATCCGCCGACCTCGGATGGTCCGGCTTCGTGGAGACCAGTGGAACGCTTCAGGTGCCCGATAGCGACTCATTTGCCACCCTGGTTCAACTGCTCGGAGAGGACAGCCGGCTACGGGTGTGGTGGCGCAGCGCCGATGACTGGAGGGTCGATCGGATCCGCAATACGGGCGAGACCGGACTCTTCCGGCAGGGCGGATCCACGATTCGCTGGGTTTTCGAGTCGGAAACAGCGACCTATTCCCCCGTCTCCAAGATCAGATTGCCCGACGCATCCGACTTGCTGCCGCCCACCTTCGCGCGGGCACTGCTGCAGGGCGTCCGCGAGAGCGAGCTGAGCCGCCTGCCAGCACGGAGGATCGCGGGCATTGACGCGCCCGGTCTGCGGCTGGTGCCGGACGAGAGCGCAACGACCGTCGGCCGAGTCGATATCTGGGCCGACCTCGGCAGCGGGTTGCCGCTGCAGGTGGAGCTGTATGGCCTCGGGGAGGAACGCCCGGTACTGACCACGACGCTTCGCGAGCTGGCGCTCGGAGAACCCCCAGCTGCCAGCACGGATTTCACCCCCGCTGAAGGCGTACAAGTCAACTACCAGCCGTCCGTCGATGTCGCTGCGGCTGCGAACGCCTTCGCACCTTACGATCTCCCCTCTTCCCTCGCCGGCCTAGGCTCTCGCGACGGTCAAGACCCCGGCGCCGTCGGAATCTATGGGCGCGGACCAACAACCTTGATTGTTCTGCCGCTGCGCGGTCAGGTTGCCGGGCCTTTGGGGCGGCAGCTCCGCGATCGTGGCAGCGCGCAGTTCACCGATGTTGGGACGCTGGCGCCAGTTGGTCCTGTCGGATTGTTGATAACACCATTTCGTGGACGGCGGAGCGCTTTCCTGTTGGCGGGCACCGTGACGTCGGAGACGCTGCAGCAAGCGGGGGCCGAGCTTCTGGAGCGGCAATGA
>JAJTCL010000207.1 GCA_021323255.1 Propionibacteriaceae bacterium
GGCGTTGGCGTGGAGGCTCGTGCCGGACACGCTCTACTTCCCGGCGCTGGTCGCGTCCGGATTGATCGGCTTCATCGTCGTCATGATCGTCGCGTTCCGACGGAAGGTCTCGCCCGGTCTGGTGCTTCTCTACGCGGGCATCGAGGGCGTCTTCATCGGCATGATCAGCAAGTTTTTCGAGAGCTACTACAGCGGCATTGTCGTTCAGGCGGTGATTGGCACGTTTGCGGCAGCCGGTGTGACCTTGGCGGCGTACAAGTTCTTCAACATTCGCGTTACGCCGAAGTTCCGGAGGGTCGTGATCATTGCGACGATCGCGTTCGCGGTGGCCTTGCTGATCAACTTTGTGCTAGCACTGTTCGGCGTCAACTTGGGACTGCGTGACTCCGGTACGGGTGCGATCAGCCTGCTGGCTGTCGTCGTCTCCCTTATTGGTGCCACACTCGCGGTGCTGAACCTGGTGCTCGACTTCGACTACATCGAGCAGGGTGTCGCCATGGGTGCCCCGGCGAGTGAGTCGTGGCGTGGCGCCTTCGGCCTCACCGTGACCATGGTCTGGCTGTACATCGAGATCCTGCGCCTGCTGTCCTACCTTCGCAGGTAGTTCCCGGCGCGTCGCTGGTTCGCCAGCTGATCGCTTGCACGTGAGGTGAGGGCCGCGCTTCCGACGGAAGCTGCGGCCCTCACTGTGCTCGCGCCGCGGCAGCGAGCAGCCAGGACTGATCGTCAGGGATTGCGCCGTAGAGTCGTGCGCGTGAAGTACGTGAACTCGCTCATCGAGCTTGTCGGGCATACCCCCTTGCTCAGGCTCTCGCGGGCCACGGACGGTGCCAAGCCCTTGGTCCTGGCCAAAGTGGAATACCTGAATCCAGGCGGCTCGGTCAAGGATCGGATCGCGCTCAAGATGGTCGAGGCGGCGGAGCGGGAAGGCAAGATCAAACCGGGTGGCACGATCGTCGAGCCGACCAGTGGCAATACCGGGGTGGGCCTAGCGATGGTCGCGCAGGCCAAGGGCTACGCCTGTGTGTTTGTCTGCCCCGACAAGGTGAGCGAGGACAAGCGCAATGTGCTGACCGCGTACGGCGCACAGGTGGTGGTCTGCCCGACCGCCGTCGAGCCAGAACACCCAAACTCCTACTACTCGGTTTCCGATCGGCTGGTCCGCGAGATCGAAGGAGCCTGGAAACCGGACCAATACAGCAACCCGAACAACCCGATCAGCCACTACGAGACCACAGGTCCCGAGATCTGGGAGCAGACCGAGGGCAAGATCAGCCACTTCGTCGCCGGGGTCGGCACCGGGGGCACCATCAGCGGGGCGGGCCGTTACTTGAAAGAGGTCTCGGCGGGCCAGGTCAAGATCATCGGCGCGGACCCGTCAGGTTCGGTGTACTCCGGCGGGACTGGGCGGCCCTATTTGGTCGAGGGTGTGGGTGAAGATTTCTGGCCGGCCAATTACGATCCCACCGTCTGTGACCGGGTGATCGAAGTGTCCGACGCAGACTCTTTCGCCATGACGCGGCGACTGGCACGGGAGGAGGCACTGCTGGTCGGCGGATCTTCCGGGATGGCGGCGGCAGCAGCCATCAGGCTGGCGCAGGAAATCGACGATCCCGAGGCGGTGATCGTTGTACTGCTGCCTGATTCCGGCCGCGGCTACCTCACCAAGGTGTTCAGCGATGCCTGGCTGACCCGATACGGCTTTGCGCCGCGACCCGATCAATTCGTACGCGTTGTCGGCGACGTATTACGCGAGAAGTCCGGCGACTTGCCATCTCTGGTCCATACCCATCCAAATGAGACCCTCGCCCAAGCCGTCGCGATCATGCGGGAGTACGGCGTCAGCCAGATGCCGGTGGTGCGCGCTGAGCCTCCCGTGATGGCCGCCGAAGTCGTCGGAGCCGTCAGCGAACGCGGACTCCTGGATGCGTTGTTCAGTCACCGGGCGCGACCAGCGGATGCTGTAGCCAGCGTGATGGAGGAGACACTTCCGATGCTCGGGATAACCGAACCGGTCGCCGATGCGGTGGATCTGCTGCGCAGTTGCGACGCGTTGCTGGTCCTCGACGACGGCAAGCCCGTTGGTGTGCTGACGCGGCAGGACCTTCTCAGCGACATCAACATCCACTAGGCACACCTTGCTCATGTGGCCGAGGAGTCTTGGAGCAGTTCCGACAGCAGTAGCCGCCAGTTCTTGGTCCACGACACCGACCGCCAGGAGTCCAGCGGCACCCACTGCGCCGATTCGGTCGTGCCGCCCTGGTCAAGCACGACTGGGTCGGTGGGATGGAGACAGGTGGCGCGATAGATCAGGCGTACCGCGTGGAAGTCCTCGATCGTCCCGTACGGGCTGCGACCGACCCAATGCGAAGTCTGGACCTTGATCAGCTCGCCGAGGACGATCAGCTGGGAAGTCTCTTCGGCGACCTCCCGGAGCACGGCCGAGGTGGGCGGCTCATGATCATCGAGGCCGCCGCCGGGCATACCCCAACGCCCGGTGACGGCAGTGCGCCCGGAATATTCAGTAGCCAGCAATCCCCGACTGGAGGTGACGACCGCGTACGCCGCGAAACGTTGCCTGACCGAAGGTCGTACGTCATCACCCAGCACCAGCCCGGCATCTCGTCCGTGCCGGCGCGACTCCGGACGCGTTTCGTCGACCACGGGACGTACCAGGAGCCGGAGGATCAGCTCACCCGAGCTCGCGCGGTTCGCGTCCAGCGGATGGACGACTGCGTAGCCGCGGTCGAACGCGAGCACGTGGGGATCGGCGCCGTGGTCGAGAACTGCCTCGAACGCGTGCCCACCATGTTCAGTGATGCCGACGACCAGCACGTGGTCATCATTGCCCAAGGCAGCTGCGAGCGTCGGAATTCGCGCGCCGTCGCACGGAGAAGGAGCGGGCAGAGGCGTTCTTCCTCTGTCTAATTGCTCGCTGCCGCTCGCTGCCGCTCGCTGCGGATCGCGCCGGAGAAGCCGCCGACTTTGTCGTCGCTCGCCGACGAAAAGCGTGTCGGCTCGCTCCTTCGCAGCCCTGCCGCGCGAGATCCGGTGCGAGCAACGAGGACGACGGTGGACTCCAAGCGCGATGCGCGATCAGCTCTAGAAGTGAGCCTTAGGTACGACCGTCGACGTAGCGCTGCACCGTCGGGCCGATCTCGGCTACCAGGTCCTCTGTCCGCCGGTCCGCCAGAACCGGCATACGCAGAACGTAGCGGCCCATCAGCAGGCCAAGAATCTGCGATGCGACCAAGCCTGCGCGCCTGTTCGCTTCCTGGGGCGGCAGGTCGTCGCGCCGCAACACCTGACCGATGACTTCCAGGGCGAGGAACTCACCGACCGAGTGTGTCAGGGCGGGATCGGTCAGCGTCGTGCGGATCGCTGCCACCAGAGACGGCTGCAGCTCGGAGTCCCAGACCCCGAGGACGGTTCGGACGAGTCGCTCGCCAAGATCGTCCCTCGCCCCAGCAGCAACCTTCTTGACGATGTCCGGCAGCTCAAGGGGAAGCGCAACCGTGGCGAGAAAGAGCTGCTGCTTGCTATCGAAATAGTGGTGGATCAGCGCCGGATCCACCGCGGCTTCGGCCGCGATGGCGCGCATCGATGCACCCGCGAAACCCTTCTCCGCAAATGCCTGTCGGGCTGCGGTGATGATCTGGCCGCGGGTGTCTTGATTGCCCGGGCGTCGGCCAACCTTGGGCTCTCGCTGGGCGGCCACTGCTCCTCCTCGACGCAGGCCTTCGGACAACATCTCCGCGGACTCCAAGTCTGACAGGTCATCGAGTTGGCTCCGGTAGCGTTGGGCGGCGTGCAGACCCGACGAGCGTCTCGATGATCGAAGCGCTCGCTTACGTCGTCATCGCACTCGCCGGCGTGGCCGTGATCTGGGGCCTGGTGACTGCGGTGGCCAACAAGCCGCCCGGCAAGGCGCAGCTGCTTTTTGCCGCCGGGGTTGAGATTGTCACCGTGGTCCAGTCGATCATCGCCGCTGCCAAGCTGGTTGCCGGCGCTCGTCCGGTCGAGCTGGCGACCACGATCGCTTACCTGATCGGCATCGTGATCTTGATCCCGATTGCGTGGTTGTGGGCCAACGTCGAGCGCAGCCGATTCTCCGGGATGGTGCTTGCGGTGGCAGCTCTCGGAGTCCTCGCCATGACCCTTCGGTTGCTCGTGCTCTGGGCGCCGGCTTCATGACCGGCGTCCCAACACAGCCGGCCGGCTCAGAAGTTCGCAGCACCAATAGGGGCGCAGGTCGTGCGCTGGTGGCGGTATACGGCATCTTTGCACTCGCCGCTACCGCCCGGGCGAGCGTGCAACTGCTGACCAGGTTTGAGCAGGCGCCGCTGGCCTACCTGCTGTCGGCCCTTGCCGGAGTGATCTACGTCGTGGCAACGATCACCCTGGCGCGTGGTACCCACACATCTCGCCGCATTGCCCTGATAGCGATCATCATCGAACTGGTGGGCGTGGTGTCGGTCGGCACGCTCAGCGTCTTGTATCCGGAGGCGTTTCCACGGGCGACGGTGTGGTCTGCGTATGGGATCGGCTACGGGTTCGTACCCCTGATACTGCCGATAGTGGGGCTCGCGTGGCTGTGGCATACCCGGGCATCCTGATTTTGGGCGTTCGCGCATCGCGCTTGATGGAATCGGAGCTGTCGTCGCTCTTCGCGAACACGTCATGTCTCTCAGCTGCACGGGCTGCGCGGGTGTTCGCTCACCTCGTTCCTGCATTCGCTGGCGCGCGATTCCCAATGCTCACGCCATCAAGCCGAGCGACAAGATCATGAGGAGCGAATACCCGTAGCTCGACGTCATTCGCGAAATGCACCGGCCACATCGAGACACTGAGATGGTCCCCCGCTGAGGTGAGGCAGCGAGCCCAACTGCGATCTGAGTCGTCCATGGGGTTTCGACCGGGCCGCGTCAGCAGCATGGCAACCGATCCGCCGGCACCGTTCCGGCCGACGACGTGGCGGCACATTTCCAGCAGCGAACCGCACATCCTCGAGTCTGCTGTGCGAGGGATGTCCTCGATCTGCGTGAGCGGCACAGTCATCATGTTGTCCGGCTCGAGAAAGGCAATCCACAGCCGGGGCCGGCTGAAACCGAGTGGTCCCATCAGAGCACGCCAACAAAGGCATAGGTCATCGGAATTGCGGATCGCGGGCATCTCGTGCGGAAGGCCCAAGGTCGGAATATCCGTCATGGGCCAACGGTGTCCTGTCGCTCAAGGACCCTGCATCAGAGGAAACGCTCCGTCCCCAGACTCTGTGGACATCCGCCGCGTTTGTGCTGTGGGTCATTGCCGACCGCTCGCCAGCACCGACACCTAGCCAGGGGTCTGAATCAGGTCCCCATACTCAGGATGCCGTTCCAGCCATCCCCTGATGTACGGACAGAGCGGACGTACGCTCAATCCGCGCGCTCGCGCATCGTCCAGGGCGTATCGCGCGATCGCACTGCCGACTCCCTGGCCTTCGTGTTCCTGAGCCAC
>JAJTCL010000208.1 GCA_021323255.1 Propionibacteriaceae bacterium
CTCAACCTGGCGACAAAGCACGGCGTCGAGCCGGCCTCATTGGTGCACGCGCTGCAAAACCACGACGAGATGACCTATGAGCTGGTGCACTTCGAGACCCTGCATGCGCGAGACGTGTTCAGGTTCCGCAGCCACGAGCTCACCGGCCACGAGCTGGCTGTGACCATCCGGCAGGACCTTCTTGATCATCTCACCGGAGCAGCCGCGCCGTACAACGCGACCTTTACGCAGAACGGCATCGCCTCGACCACGGCAACGATCATCGCCGCTTCGCTGGGGATCAGGAGTATCGCCAAACTCACGCCGGAACAGGTAGAGCAGATCAAGCAAGCGCACCTACTGCTGGCCATGTTCAACGCGCTGCAGCCGGGCGTTTTCGCCTTGTCTGGTTGGGATCTTTGCGGGATGCTCACCCTGGACCGCAAGGAGGTCAGCCGGCTCCTGGCCGATGGCGATACCCGCTGGATCCACCGCGCGGCGTACGACCTCATGGACTACCGGCCACATGCTCACGAGTCGCTGTCCAAGATGCCCCGTGGCATCAGCCTGTACGGCTCGCTGCCTGCCCAGTTGCGGGACAGCACATCGTTTGTCCGTCGCCTTGCCGAGATTCTGGCCGTTCGCAAGCGCTACGGGATTGCGACCAGCATTCAGCTCGATGTGCCGCAGGTCTCCAACAAGGCGATGCTGGTCATGGTGCACCAGCTCACCGATGCAGAGCAGGTTACGGTGCTGAACTTCTCTGCTCACGTCATCTCCGGAAGTGTTGTATCCGAGCAGCTGGTGCCAGGCAGCGTGCTGGTCGACATGTTCACTGATGAGGAGGTTGGCGAGGTCGATGACCTGCACACCTTCACCATCTCGCTGGAGCCTCACGAGGGTAAGTCGCTGCTGGTGCTGTGTCCAGGTGATCATCTGGTGGTGGCCCATCCACAGGCTGCCGACGGGCCCAGCGTACGAGGCGACGCAGCGGACCCCCAATCGCTCAAATCCCCGGCCAATTGACCCGGTTTCGATTACTGCGCATCCTCCAGCGCCCCCGGCCACGTGACATGGTGGGGCGCGCTAGACGGCCTCATTGGAATCGAGCAGAGTTGAACTGAGACTGTGCCGCCGTCGTCCTCATCGGTGAAGATGAGGGCGGGACAAAGGTGGCTACCGCGATATGCCTGCAGACGACAGCGGGCCTGGGGTCGGAGGGAGGCTTGGTGGTCGGCGGACAGCGTGAGGCCGCGTTGCAGGAGCTGCACGACCGACACGCCAGCGAGCTGTGGCGGTTCGCAATGCGGCTGACCCACGATCGCCAGCTATCCGAAGACGTCGTTCAGGAAGTGCTGCTCAAGGCGTGGAAGGATCCCAGCCTCGGGCAGCGCGATGATGCCGCGGCCCGCGCGTGGCTCTTCACGGCGTCCCGGAACCTGATTATCGACCGCTGGCGGAGCGCCGCGTCGCGGCATGAGCAGCGGATGGAGGAGCCGCCAGAAGAGAGCTCCGGCGACGCAACCAGCGTGGTCCTTGACCGTTGGTTGATCGCCGAAGCGCTTGGCAGCTTGTCATTGGAGCATCGCTCCGTGATCAACGCGGCCTACTACGAGGGCAGATCGGTGGCCGACATCTCCGCCAGGCTCCGAATCCCCGAAGGCACCGTTAAGTCGCGGCTGCACTACGGACTCAGAACGCTCAGGTTGGCACTACAGGAGAAAGGAGTGACTCGGCCGTGAATGCAATCCCCGACAAGTTTGCGCAGTGGGATGCCGCCTACGTGCTGGGCGCGCTGTCTCCTGCCGAGCGACGGGAGTTCGAGGAGCACATCGCCACCTGTCCATCCTGCCGAGCGGCCGTCTCGGAATTGGCCGCGCTGCCTGGTCTGCTGGCCCAGCTCTCGCCGGCGGACGCAGCGATATTGGCTATGGCGGACGACGAGTCCCCAGAAGCCATCGAAGCACCGGCATCGAATGCTGCCCAGACCAGTGTCATCGAGGACGGACCGCCCTCATCACTGCTACCAAAAATGATCAAGACGGCACGGACGCGACAGCGCCGAATCGTGGCTGCAGTTGCGGGGATCGCGGCGGCGGTCATCTTGTTGATCGGCGGCGTGGCAGTTGGCACGGGGCTGCTCCCGCTGCGGCCCGAGAGCCCGCAACGGGTCGCCTTCTCACCGGTCGTACCCTCGGCGATGATCGCAGTCGCGGACGTCATTCCCGGCCAAGATGGCACGGAGATCAAGGTGGAGTGCCAATACGGCGAGGTCAACGAACCAACGCCGGGCGCGGGACATGAGACCTATTCGATCTTCGTGGTCGACCGGTCGGGCAAGGCCTCGGAGATCAAGGAATGGCCTGCGACGCCCAACAAGCTGATGCGGCCCAGCGGCACTACGCCGTTGCGGGCGTCGGAGATCGCTGACCTGGAGATCCGTCAGACCGAAACCGACGAAGTGCTCCTCCGGGCATCCCTTCGCTGACTCGGTCCTTGATCCGTTCGGCTAGCCTGCCGATCTGGTGCGCCGGCAGGGGCGGCCGCTACCGTGAGCACGTGCCCATCACCTTGATCCTGCCGTCGGCAGGCCACTCATGACCGCCGCAACCGGTGTACCAGTGGAAGCTCTGGAGTCCGAGTGTCACCGGCTGTTGGACTTCGGCCGCCATTTCCCTCATCCACTGGGGGGTGCCGCCTGGCTCGATGCCACCGGTCGACCCGACATGTCACGGCCGGTCTATACCTGGATCACCGCCCGGATGGTGCACGTATACGCCCTCGGCCATCTCCTGGGCCGCGCCGGCGATCGTGATCTGGCAGGGCAGGCACTCGCTGGGCTGACCGGCCGGCTGGCGGATCGCTCCAGCGGCGGCTGGGTGACCTGCGTGGACGCCGCTGGCGAGATCCCGGACGAGAAGGCTTGTTATACCCACGCCTTTGTGGTCTTGGCCGCCTCCTCAGCGGCCGTCGTGGGGCTGCCCGGGGCTCGCGACGTGCTCACCGAAGCGCTAGACGTCTGGGACCGGCGGTTTTTCGACGCTGAGGCAGCCATGTACGTCGACTCGTGGAACCGCAGCTTCACTCAGCTCAGTGATTACCGGGGGGTCAATGCCAACATGCACGGCGTGGAAGCCCTCATGGCCGCTGCAGATGTGACTGGTGATCAGGTATTACGCGAGCGTGCCCTGGGAGTCGCTCGCCGGGTGGCCCTGGAGTTCGCCGAGCCGCATTCATGGCGGATACCCGAACACTTCACCCCGCGCTGGGAGCCACAGCTGGAACACAATCGCGATCGCCGGGATGATCAGTTTCAGCCGTACGGCGCCACCATCGGGCACGGTCTGGAGTGGTCCAGACTGTTGCTGCATCTGGAGGCCTCGCTAGCCGATCCGCCGGACTGGCTGCTGCCGGCAGCCGAGGCGCTGTTCGATCGAGCCGTCGTCGACGGCTGGGCTGTTGATGGTGCGGACGGCTTCGTCTACACCACCGATTGGGACGGCACCCCGGTGGTCCGCGACCGCTTGCATTGGGTGCTCGCCGAGGCCATCGCTGCGGCGACGGCGCTTCGGACACGCACCGGTGATGATCGATATGCCGAGCTGGCCACTATCTGGTGGGCGTACGCCGAGCGCTACTTGTTCGATCGGACCAACGGGTCATGGCACCACCAGCTCGATGCCAGCAATCAGCCCACCGACACAGTTTGGCCGGGCAAGCCGGACCTGTATCACGCTGTACAGGCCACCCTCATCCCACGCCTTCCGCTCGCCCCCAGCATGGCAACAGCCCTCACATTGTGACGGCGGCTTCGTCGGCTGCAGGACCAGCGGATCAGTCAATCGCATCCGCACGATAGAGGACGGCGTGGTCGGGATGCATGCCGGCAGCCATCACTCCGGTCGAGGCCAGTGCGGCGCCGGAAAGTATCAGGCCGGCCCCGCCATCGGCGGGCAGACCCCAGCCGAGAGCTCGACGTTCGCCTGACGGTTCCCACTCCCTGGTAATCGCCCCCCACCACGGCGGCGGATTCAAGCCCGACGGTGGACGCCCGACCGGTACTGGGCGGACGCGGTAGCGGCGGCCTGGATCCAGCCCGGGGAATCGCAGCCGACCAGGCAACATGACTTCTGATTGGTCGATAAAGGCGACGGTGTAGATGGCCGACGAGCGATCCGGGGCGACGACGCCGTAGGCGAAGATGTGGGGGTCCGGGAAGTCGAGGCGCATCAGGTCTCCGCCCATCAAGAGCCCTCGATTGGCCTTGTAGAAGCTGACCCACTCTTGCAGCTCGGCCAGCTCGTGGGCGGTCGCTGCTGTGAGGTCCCATTCGATCCCGAGGTGCCCGAAGAGAGCCGTAGCGGCGCGGAAGGACAGGTCGTGCACGCGGCCGGTGGTATGGGAACGAGTCGAGGCAATGTGGGAGCCCAACAACTCCATCGGCACCAGCTGGGAGGTCCAGCGGTTCATCTGCTGCCGTTCGAGTGGATCGATGCAGTCGCTCACCCAGATACGGTCGGTGCGTTCCAGTACACCAAGATCAACGCGGGCGCCGCCGGAGGAGCAGGTCTCGATTTCTAGACCCGGATGGGCGGCCTTGATCTCATCAACCAGCCGGTAGAAGGCCAGAGTCTGCTCATGAACCCCGGGCCGGCCGTCGGGTGCGTTACCGGCATCGATCAGGTCGCGGTTGTGATCCCACTTGATGTAGCTGATCTTGTATTCAGCGAGGATTTCGAAGATCGCATTCCGGATGTGGGTATAACACTCCGGGATTCCCAAGTTGATCACCTGCTGATGACGGGATTCCACAGGTAGCCGGTCCCCGGTTGCCATGATCCAATCCGGATGGGCGCGGGCAATTGCCGAGTTGAGGTTGACCATTTCAGGTTCGAACCAGAGACCGAACTCCATGCCCAGCCCGGTCACCTTGTCGACCAGCGGGTGGAGGCCGTTCGGCCACACCTCCGTTGACACGGTCCAGTCGCCGAGTCCGGCACGATCATCACGCCGCGCCCCGAACCAGCCGTCATCCAGCACGTAGCGCTCAACGCCGATGGCCGCCGCCGCCTCTGCAAGCTCGGCGAGGTGGTCCAAGTCATGATCGAAATAGACCGCCTCCCAGACGTTGAGCGTCACCGGACGGGTGGTCGACGGATGGTGCTCTCGAGCGCGGAGGAAGCTGTGGAACCGCCGTGCCACCCCGTCCAGGCCGCGGGCGTAGCAGCCGTAGATCCAGGGAGTGCGATAGACCTGACCGGGTTGCAAGATCACTTCACCTGGCAACAGCAGTTCGCCGCCGCCAATCACCTGTGTGCCGGTGAAGACTCGCTCCGCATAGTGGGTGTGGTTTCCGCTCCAGGCGGCGTGCACCGCCCAGATCTCCCCAGCGGTGAAGGAGAATCCCGGCTCTCCAACGTGCAACAGGGTGGCTGCGTCTGCACCTGTGCGGCCCTTTCGGCCCTCACGCAAATGCGTCCCCACACCGAACGGCTGTCGTTGTGGCACGCGTTC
>JAJTCL010000209.1 GCA_021323255.1 Propionibacteriaceae bacterium
ATTGAGCTTTGCCACCGAGCTCGGTTACACCAACATGCTCACCGAGCTCGACCTGGCCGGGATACCGATCCACGCTCGCGACCGCCGAGAGCATGACCCAATCGTCTTGGCGGGCGGGCACTCGGCATTCAACCCCGAGCCGATCGCAGACTTCATCGATGCAGCTGTGCTGGGCGACGGCGAGCAGATCGCACTGACGATCTCAGGCGTCATTCGGGAATGGAAGGCCGAGGGTCGGCCTGATGGTCGCGATGGCTTGCTGTTGCGATTGGCTGCTGGGGGCGGGGTCTATGTGCCGAAGTTCTACGACGTCGACTACCTGCCCGACGCCCGGATCCGGCGGGTGGCACCGAATCGGGCTGGCGTACCGTTCCGAGTCGCCAAGCACACCCTGATGGACCTGGACGCTTGGCCATATCCCAAGAAGCCGCTCGTGCCGCTGGCGGAGACGGTGCATGAGCGCTATGCCGTCGAGATCTTCCGCGGCTGTACCCGCGGCTGCCGCTTCTGCCAGGCGGGAATGATCACTCGGCCGGTCCGGGAGCGCAGCATCGACGTGATCGGTGCCATGGTGCAGCGCGGCATCGCGGCCACCGGGCTGGAGGAGGTGGGGCTGTTGAGCCTGTCCAGCAGTGATCATTCCGAGATTGCCGAGATCACTCATGAACTCGCTGATCGCTATGAGGGCAGTAACGTTGCCCTCTCGCTACCGAGCACTCGGGTGGACGCGTTCAACGTCGACCTCGCCAACGAGCTGTCTCGCAACGGCCGACGCTCCGGGCTCACCTTCGCGCCCGAGGGTGGTACCGAGCGGATGCGCAAAGTGATCAACAAAATGGTCAGCGAGGACGATCTGATCCAGACGGTCGCGGCGGCGTACGCGCAAGGCTGGCGCCAGGTGAAGCTGTACTTCATGTGCGGCCTGCCCACCGAGACCGACGAGGACGTGCTCGCGATCGGTGATCTCGCCAAGCGAGTGATCGCTACCGGTCGAAGAGTCAGTGGTCGGCGCGACATCCGCTGCACCGTGAGCATCGGCGCTTTCGTACCCAAGCCGCATACCCCGTTCCAGTGGGCTGCGCAGTGTGATCATGAAACCGTGGACGCCCGGCTGATCAAACTGCGGGATGCGATACGCGGTGATCGAGACTACGGACGAGCCATCGGTTTCCGTTATCACGACGGGAAGCCGAGCATCATCGAAGGATTGTTGAGTCGCGGTGATCGTCGCGTCGGCGCGATCATCGAGGCGGTTTGGCGAGACGGCGGCCGGTTCGACGGCTGGAGCGAGCACTTCTCCTACGAGCGCTGGGCAACCTGCGCGGAGCAATGCCTGGAGGGGAGCGGGCTGGATCTGGACTGGTACACCACCCGCGAACGCGACTACACCGAGGTGCTGCCCTGGGATCATCTGGATGCCGGTCTGGATCGGGAATGGCTGTGGGCGGACTGGCAGGACGCCTTGGATGAGGTCGAGGTGGACGACTGCCGGTGGACTCCCTGCTTTGAGTGCGGGGTGTGCCCGCAGCTGGACACCACCATTCAGATTGGCCCGACTGGTCGCACGCTCCTTCCGCTGACGCCCATCGCCGATGTGTCCAAGACCCTCATACGCTGAGCCGCATGGGTGAGCAGCAGATCACGAGCGTCGACGAGCTCGTTGCGGTGGTCGGCGTACCACTGCCACGAGTAGCAAACAAAGTTCGGCCGAAACTGCACCAGCTCGACCGCGAGTGGCTCGCTGCATCAGCCTTCTGCCTTGTCGCGACGGCCGATGAGAACGGCGCATGCGACGTATCGCCGAAAGGTGATCCACCGGGTCAGCTCGCGTACGTGATCGACGACTCGACCATCGCACTGGCCGAACGGCCCGGAAACCGCCGCGCCGACGGGTACAAGAACGTGCTGGCCAATCCGCATGTCGGCTTGATCTTCCTGATTCCAGGACGCGGTGACACCTTGCGCATCAACGGCCGGGCGCGGCTGGTATGCGATGCGCCGTTCTTCGACGACATGATCGTCAAGGGTCACCGGCCCATCCTCGCCCTCGTGGTCGAGATCGAAGAGATCTTTCATCACTGCGCCAAAGCTTTCCTGCGCTCGCAGCTGTGGCGGCCGGAGACCTGGCTGGATCCGGTGCCGTCTCGACCAGTGATCGTCAAGACCTTGGAACGACCTGACGAGCCGCTGGACGAGCTGACCACTTACTACGGCGACCAGTACCCCAAACATCTCTACTGAGTATCGGCTCATAGCCTCGCCGATGCCTCGCACCCAACCTGAACAGCACCCGCCGCCGGTGCAGTGGCTCCGGGTCAAATACGCCAAGCGCGGCCGTGCCCGTTTCACCAGTCATCGTGACTTCGGTCGCGCCTTCGAGCGGGCCCTGCGCCGGGCCGGGGTGCCGATGGCGTACTCGTCGGGTTTCTCCCCCCATCCACGGATCTCATACCCGAACGCCTCTCCGACCGGGGCAGCAAGCGAAGCCGAGTATCTGGAGATCGGACTGGCGGCCGCGTGTGATCCGGACAAGGTGCGCGCCGCCCTCGACGCAGCCCTCCCGCCGGGCCTCGATGTGGTGGAGGTCGCCCCGGCGCGTCCGGGAGCTTTGGCCGGGGAGTTGACCGGGTCCCGCTGGCAGGTCGATCTCGCGGGTCTGTCCAGAGCAACGCTGCAGGAGGCACGCGATGCCTTCCTCGCAGCGGAGGTGGTGCTTGTGCAGCGGATGACCAAGAACGGAATGCGCGAGTTCGATGCCCGGGCAGCCGTCGTCACGCTTGAAGTCGAAGACCGCCGGCTAACGATGACTTTGGTACACCAAACCCCTCTGGTCCGACCCGATGACGTGCTGGCGGGCCTGCTAGTGGCAGGCCCCGAGTTGGCTGTTACGGTGCCGCCGATTCTGACCCGCCTGACACAAGGCAGGCTGGATCTCGAGTCCGGTGTTATCACTGAGCCGGGTCATCCGGATTCCGGCGGCGCGGCACGACGCATCAGCCAGCTGTGACGTGTGTGATACTGGAGTCGGCTTGGACGCATCTGCGTCCAGCCTCGATGGCAGACATGCGCGGCGTGACCCGTCGCGCCAGCAGGTGGAATCGATCTTCCACCGCGACGAGCAGGGCTTCGAGTGTGACGTTGCCAGCGCTTGACCGCGGGAGGGTCGGGCTCACCACATCGATCCCGCAAGCTTCCGCAGCCCGGCCGTGCGCCGGTGTAGCGAACGAGAAAGTGCGCGTACGCGCCATAGAGGAGTCTGATGCTCGACCCCCACGAGCCCGACACATCAACAACCGAGACAAACGAACAACCTTCAGCTCAGCCCGCCCCGCGTCGCCGGCGTGCGGCGAGTAGACCAGCAGGTCCACCTTCCTCAGCCCACGATGCACCCACGATCGAGCGCCGCACCGAGGTGCCCGGTTCAGGCGAGAACTCCCCCGAAGCGGAGGTGGCGACCCCACCCGAAAAGACCGCCAAGAAGTCCGCAATCAAGCGCCCGGCCAAGAAATCTCGTGAGGAGAATCCTCCCAGCGAGGGTGAGGTCGTCAAGACCCCACGCAAGAGGGCGGCCAAGAAGGCCGTAGCCATGGCCGCCGAAGCTCCGTCCGACGAGGCTCCGGCGCCCGCCATGGACGTTGAGGAAGTGACGCAGTCAATCGTCGAGGCGTTGTCTGCCGACACCGAAACAGTGACCGATGCGCTGATCGAGGAGCCTCTCGAAGCACCAGCGGCTGAGAAACCGGCAGCGGAGGAGCCCACCGAGGAACCTACGCCGGGGGGCGAGGCCGTGCCGGAAGCGGCGAGCGACACCAGCGATGAAGGTGAGACCGGCGACGGCCGCCGCCGCCGTCGCCGTCGCGGAGGCAGGCGCCGTCGTCGCACGACAGGTGAGGACGTGTCCACTGAGGCCGAGCAAAACGAGGAAGACGACGCCACTGAGGTTAGTGACGCTGCCGAGGTCACCAGTGAGAGCGCGCGTCGCCGCCGTCGTCGTCGCCGCCGCCGGGGTGAGGAAGCGGCTCCCGCCGCGGACGACCCGACGGACACCGTCATTCGAGTGCGCGAGCCCCGCCGTCAAAATGGCGATAGCGAGGTTTCCGGTATTGACGGATCGACCCGGATGGAGGCCAAGCGACAGCGGCGGCGCGAAGGGCGAGAGGCAGGTCGGCGTCGTACGCCGGTCCTGAGTGAGGCTGAGTTCTTGGCACGGCGGGAGTCCGTGGTACGCAAAATGATCATCAGACAACGCGATGATCTGGTGCAGATCGCGGTACTGGAGGATGACATCCTCGTCGAGCACTATGTCGACCGCGCTACGCATTCCTCCTTGATCGGCAACGTCTACCTCGGCCGCGTCCAGAACGTCCTGCCCTCGATGGAGGCGGCCTTCGTGGACATCGGCAGAGGTCGCAATGGGGTGATCTACGCGGGGGAGGTCGACTGGGATTACTTCGGTGCCGAAGGCCAGAATCGCAAGGTCGAGAAGGTGCTCAAATCGGGTCAGACGATTTTGGTTCAGGTCTCCAAGGACCCGGTCGGTGCCAAAGGCGCGCGGCTGACCAACCATGTCTCGATCCCAGGCCGCTATATCGTCTATGCCCCGGGCGGTCATCTTTCCGGAATCTCTCGGAAGCTGCCGGAAGGTGAACGCCGGCGGCTCAAGGACATCTTGTCTGACCTGGTCGGCGAGTCCGCCAGTGTGATCGTCCGCACAGCCGCCGAGGGAGCAAGCGAAGAAGAGCTGGTACGCGATGTGAATCGACTGAAGGCGCAGTGGGAGGACATCGAACGGAAGGTGGCCACCGGCAATGCGCCGCAGCAGCTGTATGCCGAACCCGATCTCACCGTACGCATCGTCCGAGATCTCTTCACCGAAGACTTCTCAGAGTTGATCATTTCCGGTAACGGGGGGATGACTGACGCGTACGACTCTGTAGAGGCATACGTCTCGCACGTAGCGCCGCATCTGAAGGATCGACTCCGTCGCTGGGAGGGTGATCATGATCTTTTTGCCGAGTACCGGCTGGATGAGCAGATTGCCAAAGGCCTGGAGCGCAAGGTGTTTCTGCCCTCCGGCGGGTCGTTGATCATCGATCGGACTGAGGCCATGACGGTGATCGATGTGAACACCGGTAAGTTCACCGGCACCGGCGGCAACCTGGAGGCGACAGTCACCAGCAACAATCTGGAGGCCGCTGAGGAAATCGTGCGGCAGCTGCGGCTCCGAGACATCGGCGGGATCATCGTGGTCGACTTCATCGACATGGTGCTGCCCAGCAACCGCGAGCTGCTGCTGCGTCGGCTCGTCGAGTGTCTGGGCCGCGACCGGACTCGGCACCAGGTGGCCGAGATCACGAGTCTGGGTCTGGTTCAGATGACACGCAAGCGGATCGGTACCGGGCTGTTGGAGGCGTTCAAAAGGCGCCGGACAACGTGACGGCAACGTCAGTGGTGGAGGGCAACAGCGAGGCAGCGTCCGAGGAGCCTCCCGCTCGAAGCCGACGGGGCGGACGCAGCCGCCGCGCTGCCACAAGTCAGGACCAGGAGGCGGCGGCACCGCAAAGCGAGCCGGTGGTGTTGAGCTGATCGATAGTGCATCGTCGGCCCAGCCCCTCGTCGTGGCCATTGTGGGAGCAGGGCCGGCCGGGATCTACGCCGCCGAGGCCCTCAGCCAGCAGAGTGATGTGGCGGTCGAGGTCGCAGTCATCGACCGGCTCCCGGTCCCATTCGGGCTGGTCCGTTACGGCGTGGCGCCCGATCATTTCTCGATCCGTTCGATCCGCAACACCCTCGAACGCACGCTGGAGAAACCCAGCGTCCGGTTCTACGGCGATGTGGCCATCGGCTCCGACCTCAGTATTGCCGAGCTCCGGGAGTCCGTCGATGCGGTGATCTACGCGTACGGGGCGGGCACCGACAGGCGTCTGGAGATTCCCGGCGAGCAGCTGCCGGGCAGTATCGCCGCAGCTGAGCTCGTGGCGTGGTACTGCGGTCATCCCGATGTCCATCCCGATACCGACCAGCCCAGCCTCGAAGACCATCTCGTCGCGGCCGCCATCGACGAGTTGATCAGCACCTCCCGCCACGCAGTGGTCGTCGGCGTCGGCAACGTCGCCCTCGACGTGGCGCGGGTATTGATCAAGACAGTCGATGATCTCGATGACACAGATATGGCCGACGAGGTATTGACATCTCTGTCTCGCAAGAACATCACCGATATTCACGTGCTCGGCCGCCGTGGGCCGGCCTACACGACCTTTACCACCAAAGAGCTTCGTGAGCTCGGGCAGTTAGCCGATGTTGATGTGATCATCGACCCTGCAGACCTCGAGCTCGATCCGTCCAGCCAGGCAGTGGTGCAACAAAACAAGGTCGCGGCCCGCAACCTGGTGGTGCTTCAGGAATGGGCGGCACGGCCGTTGAGCGGTGCCTCCCGCCACATCAGCTTCCACTTCTGGAGCCGCCCGACAAAGATCATCGGCAACGATCGAGTCACCGCTGTCGAGGTCGAGCGGACCATGATCAATTCCGATGGCTTTGTGGTCGGTGCTGGCCGCCGACCGACGTTGGCCGCCGATCTTGTGGTGCGTTCGGTCGGTTATCGGGGCCTGCCGCTGCCCGGCATTCCCTTCGACGAAAGAACCGGCCGGGTGCCACATGCCGAAGGCAGAGTGATCCGTGACGGTTCATTCTCACCGGACGAATATGTGACCGGGTGGATCAAACGAGGGCCGACGGGCGTGATCGGTACCAACAAGTCCGATGCCGTGGAAACGGTGACCTCATTGCTGGCCGATGTGCACGATGGTGCCGTCCAGGCCCACGGCAGGTCGGGAAAGCTTGACCGGCTGCTGGCACAACGCGGCATCAAGGCCCTCGATATGCCGGCCTGGCACCGGATTGACGCAGCCGAGATTGAGCTCGGTGTCAGCCATGGACGGCTGCGCACCACTCTTGCGCACCGGCGCGAGCTGCTGGCAGCCGCCGAGGACGATCACCGACCGATGTAGGTGGTCTTCGGTCAAGCTGCTCAGCACAGCATCTGGGTGGGCCTGCGGAGATCGCCCTGGGTAAGCAGCCAGAATGAGTCGCGTGACTGCAGAAGAGCAGAGGGCTCGCGGGTTCGGCGAGTCGAGCAGTGGAGTGTGGTGCGCCGATGCCGGTGCGGCCATGGTGGCGCGGTTAGCACGGCTCGGATTCGACTGGTTATGCCTCGACACGCAACATGGCGTGTATTCGCGTACCGAGATCATCAACGTAGCGCGCAGCTTCCCGTCAGGGTCTGCTCAACTGGTCGTGCGCGTTCCTTCCTGCGACTTCGTTGCGATCGGCGCCGCGTTGGATGCTGGG
>JAJTCL010000210.1 GCA_021323255.1 Propionibacteriaceae bacterium
TGGGGCGGTCTCAGCGAAGACGAACGGCGAGCGTTGAAGCGTCGCGCCGCACGAGCGCGAATCCGCACCGCATAGCCAAGGCTTTCATTGAGCAGCATGAACGCCGGGAAACCCCCGGCGTTCTTGCACGCAAGACCATTCAGTTATTCAGCGTGTGGGTCACGATGTGTGTGACCTGATCCCAGACGAAGGTGACGCTATGGCTGTAGGGAGACTGCCCCACCGCCAGCGCCGTTAGTTAGCCTCCCACGAGTTGTCGACGGCCCCCTTGTACTCACATTCACCCGCGGGAATTTGGAAGGTGCGTTCCCACCGTCCGGTGTTTGTGTTGAAGGTGAGGTGGCTGGCTGCGCATGCCAGCTGCCAATCCTCCGGGCAGCTGATCTCGGACTGAAGAGAGCTCGCAACCTCACACGGCTCACCAGTGACTGGGCGCTGCGCCAGCAGTGCCAACCATGCACTGGCAAGGGCTGCGGCCAGTGCCGCAGCTAGCAGGAGGACAGAAACGCGACGTAGGACCTGTCGGCTCCGCGCTGAGGAGGATGGTGGTCTGGCTCAGCGAATCGAGGCGGTGCAGCAAAGTCAACGTTCCAACCGGGGTGTCCCAACTTGCCTGCCTAGAGCGGAATCTCCACTACTGTTTGGGTTCCGGACCCGGCCTGGCGCGGGCCAAGCTGAAAAGAGCCTTCCAGCTCTGCCACCAGAGTGTTGACGATGGACAGCCCCAGGCTGCGCGACTTTCGCCAATCAAAGCCAGGAGGCAGCCCTCGGCCGTCATCACTGATCTCCATCCGGAGCCGGCCGTCGTACCGACTGGGAACCACTCGCACCTCCCCGGACTGATGCGCCAGACCATGCTCAACGGCATTCTGGCAAAGTTCACTGATGATCATCGCCAGGCTGGTCGCAACGTCTGCTGGCAGCAGGCCGAAGCTGCCCTGGCGAATCGCCGATACCCCGCCCCAGGAGGCGGCGACGTCGCCGACCATCCGGAGCAACTCGTCAGCCACCCGGTCGAACTCCACGATTTCATCAAAAGCCTGCGACAGGGTCTCGTGCACAATTGCGATCGAGGCGACCCGAGACATCGCATCCGTCAGGGCAACCTTTGCCTCTGGAGACTCGATCCGTCGCGCCTGCATCCGTAACAGCGCCGCGACCGTCTGCAGATTGTTCTTGACCCGATGATGAATCTCGCGAATAGTCGCATCCTTGGTGACTAGCTCACGCTCTTTGCTTCGCAAGTCGCTCACGTCCCGGCACAGCACGATGCTGCCGACCCGCTCGCGCCCGTCGACCAGCGGTAGGACGCGGACCATCAGGTGCGCTTCCCCGGATACCAGCTCGGTACGCCGTGCCGTACGACCTGACAGCACTGACTGCACCGAATCATCCACTGGGCTTGGGCCGATGGGCAGTAGTTCCGCTGTCAGGCTCGCAAGATGTTCATCCACGAGGTCGCCACGGAGTCCAAGCCGGCGATAGGCACTCAGCGCGTTTGGACTTGCGTAGGTCACATCTCCGGCCGGGTCAAGGCGGATGAAACCGTCACCGACCCGTGGGCTGAACGCCGGGTGGTTGGCGTCGCTGGGGATCGGAAAGGCTCCAACCGTGATCATCCTCGCCAGCTCCCCAGCTGCTTCGAGATATGCCTTTTCCAATGAGCTCGGTGTCCGCACGCCCAGCTGGCTGGTGTGCTGCTCGACAACCGCGATCACGCGGTCGCCGATTTTGACTGGAATGGCGTGGGTATCGACAGGCAGTCCAGCCTGCAGCTTGCCCTCGCTGGTTTGGACGATTGTGCCGCTGAGGAATGCCGTCGACACCAGGTGTTCCGGAGAGTAAGCAATGAGGTCGCCGATCACATCGTCGAACAGCGACGTCGCTCCAGTGAAGGGGCGGATCTGGGCTGCAGCCCAGAAGACATTGGGGTCGCGGTCCCCCACCCAAAGCACCAGGTCGGAGAAGCTGAGATCGGCTAGCAACTGCCATTCCGAGACCAGCAACTTAAGCCAATGGTGGTCGCCCTCGGAGAGGTCAGTGTGCTCGGAGATGATCTCCGACATGGACGGCATGCCGCAACCCTACGGCGGTATCCAATTGCGCTCTGACGGGCAGCCCGCCAGATCCACCTCCTTCGTCGCTCGCGAGACGCCTGAGCCTGAACGGTCAAACATCCCACCTTGCGCGGGACGTTCACGCCAGCTGGGTACACCTCAGGGCTCCCACGGGCCTGGGGACGTTTACGGCGCGAGCTCCTGCAGTCGGCGAAGCAAGCCACCGGTCATAGTGCAGAATTACGCGAGCACACATGACGATGACTTCACGAGGAGGCCTAGGTGGCTAAGAGTGCCCGCAAACGCCGCGCGCGCCGGAAGAAGAACGCGAACCACGGCAAGCGACCCAACGCCTAGCGGCAGTGCCGCGCCGGCCTCGCGACCCCGCCGCCCCGGCCCACCTCAGCATCGGAATAAGTCGGCCGCCGACGCCAGATTCGGCTCAACAAACTTCATCGCCGTGGTTTGAGCTCGACGGCTGGTTCACCGGGTACGGGGGACGACCAACTCCTCGAGTCGTCCGACGGCTGCCTTCTCGGCCTCGTAGATCTCCCCAAGGATGCCGCTCATGGCGGCCAGGATCGCGGTGATCTCCTCGGGAGCGAACGGCGGCCGGGCGGCGTAGCGGTCGCGCAGCGCCCAGAGGTTCCGCGCAGCGGCGGCGCTGTCGGCCCGGCCGGCATCACCCTCCGCGACAGCGGCCGTCACGGCCGCGGTGAGCCCGCGGGCCTGGGCGCACGCTGGGACATTGGTCGGCACCGCCGCCTCAGCCAGGCTGTGCCAGAGCTCGCCGATCTCGACCCAGCGCGCCGCCTCGTCGCTGAGCCTCGGCTCGTCGAGCAGCGCGGCGGCCTCGGTCAGCCCGGCCGCGAACTCGCGGCGCAGATTGCCACCGGTCATGCCGGCGGGCTCAACACCCTCCCACACGCTCAACAGCGCTCCGAACAGACCGGCTCCGTCGGCGAACACTCGCGGCCACGCCTTGGCAGGTCCGGACGCCACCAACATCCTCGCCCACTTCCGCCAGGCTGGGACGGCGAAGGAGTCCGACCGGCCGCCGAGGTGTCCGACCATGTCCTCCAGGCCGGATAGGACCGCAGTACGCAATCGTTCTTCCGGGATCGCAGTGTCGCGAGTGCGAACCGCGAGCATGGCGTTCCGGTAACTGCCGACTCGGGCCCGGGCCCGGTCGGCGTCCTCGCCCGCCACGGTCAGCGGGGCCAGAGTCCGGTCATCCAGGTGGATCCGACCGTCCCGTTCGGCGTAGGCAATCACCGGGTGGCCGCCAAGGCCATCGAAGGCGGGCAGCTGCCAGTAGCCGATCAGGTAGCGGTCGGGCCAGACAATGACCGGCTGTCCGGCCGCTAGCTCCCGCCGCAGCTCCGCCGCCGCTCCCACGGCGCCCGATGTCCGCGACCAGTCCGCCTGGACTCCGAGCCGGCTGATGGCCGCCGATAGCCGGCGGTCGAAATACTGCGCAAGGTGGGTGAATCCCAGGGTCACGATCCGGCCGGCGTCGCGCTGGAACTCCCAGAGGATGTAGCCGGCGCCGAGCCCGCCCGCGACGAGGAAGATCAACTCCTCCGACAGCGGCCCCTGTGGACCGATCACACGTGAGTTGGCCAAGACGTTCGCCAGGGCGGCGGAGTCCGGATCGGAACCTCCGCGGAACGTCCACCCGCTGTCGACCACCGACCGGAAAACATCATGGTCTCCGCCGGTCCCGATCAGCTGGGCCCGGGCGGCGGCGTACCGCTCGCCGGTGGCGGCCATCCGTGTCCGGATACGGGCTTTGAGCTGCTTCTGCGATGTCACATCGAAACCTTCCGGCCGCGATCCGACGCCCGACTCCACGCCTCGGAACGTCGCGCGACCGTGCTCCAGATGTGCACATCGGCTGGCTATCCTGGAGGCTCGCGAAGTCCCCTTTGCTCCCGCCTCGCCGAGTCGCGTGGAGACCCGGTCTGGGAGTTCGGCGTCGGACCCGCCGTACCCACAGACTAGCGGTCTCGGTCGGGATCAAACAGAGGTGGAAGCGGGGAAGAGATCAGTGAGCCGCTTCTGCCAGACGGCGGCGGAGGCTCCGGTGTCCACCGGCGCCGCAGAAGTAGGGGTAGGCGCTGAGCCCGCAGCCCGCGTCGCCCTCGGCCCCAATCCGATGCAGCCCGGTGGCCGAGCGCATAAAGATGCCCTTCCTGCTCGGCGAGCGGGGACCTAGACAAGTCCAAGTCTCCAAGCACGAAAGGGCATCCTGCTTTTACAGCACGCTCAACCCGCCCACTTCATCGGTGGATCCGGGCTTAGAGACCGTAAACACCCCACAGGAAGCTTCTGTGGGGTATGCGGCTGATGTCAGAGCGTTCTGCGAAGTACGGTCAACTGCGTCACGATCTTCATTCTCAGGTGGCTCGGTGCAACTTCATCGCCACAGCATCGATGGACCATCGACTTGACGGCCTCCTCAACATCGAACTGGTCGAGGCATTTCTCACACATCGCGAGGTGCCGGCGGATCGCGTCGCCGCTGGCGGCGTCGATCTCGTTGTCGAGAAACTCATATACCCGCTCGAGCACGTGTTCACAGTCGTCGAACGATTCGTCCTGAGGTCGATCGACATTCATGCTTTGCTCGCCTCCGCTCGTTTGACGCCCCGATCCCGCGCGTAGTCGGCCAGCAGCCCGCGTAGCTGCGTTCTGCCTCGGTTGAGCCGCGACATCACCGTTCCGATTGGAGTACCCATGATCTCGGCGATCTCCTTGTAGGAGAAGCCTTCGACATCGGCGAGGTACACGGCCAACCGGAAGTCCGGAGCCAATTCCTGCAGAGCGTCCTTCACATCAGAATCGGGTAGGTTCTCCAGCGCCACCATCTCCGCCGATTTCAGCCCACTGGAGGTGTGCGACTCGGCCCTGGCAAGCTGCCAGTCCTCCACCTTCTCCCCATCGGAGAGCTGCGGCTCCCGCTGCTTCTTCCGGTAGGAGTTGATGTAGGTGTTGGTGAGGATCCGGTAGAGCCAGGCCTTCAAGTTCGTGCCGGGAGTGAACTGGTGGAAGGACGCGTACGCCTTGGCGTAGGTCTCCTGCACGATGTCTTCAGCATCGGCCGGGTTGCGGGTCATACGTAGTGCGCCGGCGTAGAGCTGATCAAGGTATTGCAGGGCATCTGTCTCGAAGCGCACGTGTCGTTCGTCAGGCGTCTCGACAGGATCGCTACCACTGATTGGCGCGCCTGCACCGGATGCATTGTTGCCACTGGGGATGCTCATCACGTACGAGAGTAGTGGCGAGGTACGCAGCATCGCCTGCTCGTCCCAACCGTCCACCAATAGGGGCATGTGATGTGCAACGC
>JAJTCL010000211.1 GCA_021323255.1 Propionibacteriaceae bacterium
CCCCCGCCAATCCTCCCGCGGGCAACCCCTCGAACATCTCCTCCGCTGGAATCCAGTGGTAACAACCCATCCAGTTCCCGATGCCAAAATGGAGGTCGAAGTTCACTCTCCGCTCGCCGAGGATCGACCGAGCTAGCTCGTCCTCGGGGCGGAGAGATCCAATCACGCCCACTCCACCGGAATCGGCCGCGGCCAGGAGCACCTCCCAGTCGTCCCGGCCATGGGACATCAAATCGAACTTCCCGAACCTCAAGTTCCCGAACTTCCGCGGTATCAGAAACGGCAGGAAGTTCGCCGAGGCCGGCAGGGTACGACGAGATCTGACGGGTGGTTCGAGGCCTCTGCTTGCCGATCTACACGCCGGCGCAACGAGGTCCCTCGGGCCTCGGGATGCCATCGTCGCCGCACGCCGCTGCAGGCCGTCTGCTAGGCGCCTGGGGGCAGCCGCGTGATGCGCTTGAATGCCTTGGTCAAATGATGGATGTCGGCGAAGCCGCAGTACTCGGCAATGTCCCGCTGTGGCAGGTCGGTGGTGTGCAGGAGCGCTTGAGCATGCTCGATCCGCAGCCGCAGCGCAACCACTCGTCTTTCCGCTCCGCTGGACCGACTTGGACATTGAACCACGGGAGGCGGCGTGAACGGCAAAGAGCGGCAAGAGTTGGACCGGGAGGCGTCGTACCTCAGGTTCCTCCTGCGTGTGGCGGAATGGGCCAACCCCGACTCACTCCCCCTTCGCGACAGGCTAGCACGGCTCGATTCGGACTCGAGGGTCGAGTCTAGAACGGACTCGAGCACGATCTGGGGTCGGGTCCGGACGTGGCGGCGCTCGATTCCGTGGGCGAAGCCGAAACGCTAGAAGAACCTAAGCGGTACGATAGGAGATCCGGCCAATCAAGGCCGGCTCTCAACCTATGCGAAAGAGGCCGCTGTGGTAGCAAGTGATAAGGTCCCGGAGGAACGCGCGAGTTCCTTTGCCTGCCCGCTCTGCGGTGTGGTGGCTTGGCAGGAGTGGGACGAACTGTATTGTTCGATTACGTTCGAGCGCAATCCGCAACTTTGTCGGTGCGAGGCCTGTCGTGGACTCTCGCTATGGTTCAACGGGTCCATGATTATTCCCGCAACTGGCACCGTGAGAGCACCGAGCCCAGATTTACCCGAGGAGGTTCAGGACACCTACAACGAAGCCCGTTCAGTTGTGGCTCATTCACCTCGTGCGGCAGCGGCATTGTTGAGGCTTGCGATTGAGCAGTTATGTGTCCATCTCAATGGTGAAGGGCTGACGCTCGACAAACACGTTGCCCTGCTCGTATCCGGGGGACTGCATAACCAAACCGCCGATATGTTCGATGCGGTGCGGCTGGTCGGCAATAACGCGATTCATCCTGTGGACCGGATTGGGCTTCAGGAAAACCCGGACATCGTGCAGACACTGTTCTGGCTCGTGAACGAGATCGCCGATGAAGTCATCACGAAGCCGAAGCAGCGGGAGGCAGCGACTGCCTGGATTCCGCCAGAAGAGCGAGAAAGAATGTCTAAATGAGACGCAGAGATGGCAGCGCGCCTGGCAAAGGAGCAGGGTGGCTGACTCTGGGGCGGGGCTGGCCCGGTGCTGGCCACGGTCGCGCATATACCTACCGACGCAGCCGTGACGCGCGGACGTGCGCGGCCGCGAGCGCGCTATCGCGTACGACGCCACCGAACGCAACTACCCGCAACTGCTCATACGCTAGCCGAGGTCGTGCAAAAGCCAGTGTTGGTGGGTGATAGGCCCTTAAGCTCCTAGGTACGTTTCATCATCACAACGCGCTGAGCCGATGTTCGCCAGTGCCACCCCCTTAGGCGCCCATCAGGAGCGGCGCGTGGGTCATCCCCACCCACAGCCATGAATAGGCGTCCCCGGGGGCAGCGCTCTGCGACCCTGGCCTTGCTGGCTATCCGAAGCGTGGGACAATGCGACGACCAAGCCAGCCTGCGTGCGGAGACTTCCGATGCCCGAACTCCCCTCCGGCACCGTCACCTTTCTGTTCACTGATATCGAAGGCAGCACCGCTCTGTGGGAGCGGGATCGGGCCGCCATGCGTGCCGCCGTTGATCGCCAGCTGGCCATCCTCCAGAGCCTCATCACTGCTCACCACGGGGTGCTTTATAAGACGGTTGGGGATGGCACCCAGGCGGCGTTTGGGACCGCTGAGGACGCGTTGCGGGCTGCCCTGGCCAGCCAACGCGCGCTGCTGGCGGAAGACTGGGGCGAGCTCGGCCCCATCCGGGTGCGGATGGCCCTACACGCTGGGGAGGCCATCCCGGATGCCCGGGGCGAGTACCTGGCGGCCCCGCTCAATCGGCTCTCCCGGCTGTTGGCGGCTGGCCATGGCGGTCAGATTCTCCTCTCCCAGACCGTCCAGCAACTGACCCGTGGCGAACTCCCCGCGGGGACCACGCTTCAGGACCTCGGGGAGCACCGGCTGCGCGATCTACTGGAGCCGGAGCGCGTCTTTCAGCTGGTCCATCCTGACCTCCCTGACCAGTTCCCGCCCCTCACGTCGCTGGAGAACCGACCCAATAACTTGCCGCGCCAACCGACGCCCTTCCTCGGTCGGGAGCGAGAGGTGGGTGAGGTCGTCGGTCTCTTGCAGAAAGACGATGTCCAGCTGGTGACCTTAGTCGGACCCGGCGGCACCGGCAAGACCCGCCTCGCCCTGCAAGCGGCGGCTGAGCTGCTCGACGACTTCGCCGACGGTGTCTTCTTCGTGCCGCTGGCCGGCCTCAGCGACCCGGATCTCGTCCCGCACGTCATTGCCGGCGCGGTGAGCCTCCACGAGGAAAGCAACCAGCCGGTGGTGGAGCAGCTCAAGGAGTTCCTGGCCGCCAAGCAGGTGCTGCTGGTGCTGGATAACGTCGAGCACCTCGTTGAGGCGGCTCCGGTCGTTGGGGACCTCCTCGGTGGTGCCCCACAGCTGAAGGTGCTGGTGACCAGCCGGGTGCCCTTGCGGCTGCGCGCGGAACGGGAGTATCCCGTGCCACCGCTCGGGCTGCCACGCCGCAAGCCGCCGCCAACACTGGAGCAGCTCTCCCAGTTCGAGGCCGTGCGCCTCTTCATCGAGCGGGCCCAATCCGTCAAACCGGGCTTCGCCGTCGACAATGCGAATGCGCCGGCCCTGGCCGAGATCTGCCATCGCTTGGACGGACTACCGCTGGCTATCGAGCTGGCGGCAGCGCGGGTGCGCATGCTCTCGCCGCAGGCGATGCTGACGCGGCTGGAGCAGCGGCTGCCACTGCTGACGAGTGGAGCACGGGATGCTCCCGAGCGGCAGCGCACGCTGCGCAACACCATCGCCTGGAGCTACGACCTGCTGGACCCAGACGAGCAAGTCCTCTTGCGTCGCTTGGCCGTCTTCGCCGGTGGGGCCAGCTTCGAGGCGATCGAAGCGGTGGCGAACCCGGAGGGTGATCTGGACGTCTTCGGCGGGGTGGAGCGTCTGTTAGAGCACAGCTTGCTGCGCCAGGAGGAGGATGCGGAGGGGCAGCCGCGTTTCACCATGCTGGAGACGATTCGCGAGTTCGGCCTCGTGCAACTGGAGGAAAGCGGAGAAACCGAGCACGCCCGACAGCGGCATGCTGCGTTCTTCCTGGAATTGACAGAGGCCGCGGAACCCCATCTGCAGGGAGCGCAGCAGCGCTTGTGGCTCGATCGCCTGGAAGCTGAGCACGACAACCTGCGAGCGACCCTCGACTGGAGTCGTACGTGCGACGTAGACACTGGACGGAGACTGGCGGCAGCCTTGTGCTGGTTCTGGTACTACCGTGGTCACTTCACCGAGGGGCGAGACTGGCTTGAGCAGGCGCTCTCCTGCGCTGCCGATCCTTCGACCGAGCAACAGGCGACGTTACTCAACGCGGCCGCCGCACTAGCATGGAGACAAGGCGATCACGTGCCGGCAATCGCGCTGGTCGAGGAGGCGCTGACGACTGCGCGGCGGATTGGCGATAGGCTGAACATGGCGCTTGCCCTGGTAATCCGGGGCAACCTTGCCCTTGAACAGGGGGACGCACGCCAAGCCGAGTCGCTGCACTTGGAAGCTCTGCCCTTGTTCGAGGCATGCGGGTACACATGGGGAGTGGCCACTACCTTCAATCAGTTGGGAGAAGCCGCCCGGGCACGAGGAGATAATGACCGGGCCGCCACGCTCTATCAGAGCGCCCTGCACCTGTTCCGGGAGCTAGGGAACAATCCGGGCATCGCCATGGTCCTCAGTAATCTCGCCTATACCGCACGGGCGGCGGGCGACACACACCGCGCGGCCATAAGCTATAGGGAAGGACTCCGGGCCGCCCGGGAGGTGAATGACCGGACTGGCATCTCCTGGTGCCTGACTGGCCTGGCATCACTCGCCGTCCAGGTCTCGGCATGGGAGCAATCAGCACGTCTGCTTGGCGCCGCGGAGGCCCTTAGCACTAGCCTCGGCACCATTGTCGAGTCCGTCGATCGCGAACAACACGAGGCTACAGTAGCTGCTCTGCAGGCGGCTTCTCCCAAAACGGCCATCGAAACCGCCTGGGTAGCCGGGCAAGCGCTGCCGCTCGACCAAGCGGTCGCTGAGGCGCTGGCGCTGGCTGACGAGTTGGTGAACAGCCTTGATGCCTGACGTGAACGCCCAAGTGCCTTCCTAATCCGCCGCCACCACAGAAGGCTGCGAGAATTGCCAAGAGCCATCCGCGGCAACGACAAATCGGATTGTGTTGTGTGCACAACGCGTTGCTCAGCAGCCCACCCGGCTCGGGTGAGACGATGCTGGCCCGCGCTGCCGGCACGCTCAGCTTCCCGGCCAACTTCACCTCACTTTCTACCCCGTTCCTCTCAGAGACGGGAGCGTGGTAGAGGCTGCAACGCCCCTGGGCGTTGCAGCCTCTACCGCCGGTTTTTGGATCAGGACGCGGCCGGATTGTAGAAGGCGTAGGTCGCCTTGTAGGGGACGCCCACCTCCTCACCGGCGTGGGCCGCATCGCATCCCTTATTGGGGGCGACGTCGCCTTTGGTGTCGAGCCGCTGGATGTGGATGATCGTAGAGAAGACACCATCGCCGTCATGCGACGTCGCCTCCAGCAGCAGTCAGGGGATCGCCATTCTTGGACGGGGCATCGGCGCGCGCGACGACCGCGCCCTTGACGCTGCTGCCATCCTGGCCCTGCCAGGTAGGACCAGCGAAGTGGCATCCCACGACCTCGCCGCGGTCATTGAACAACTCGGCTTGAGGGGCCTTGAAGGTCCAGACGAATGCGGCGAAGTCCTCCGGCTTGGCCGCGCAGGTGTAGATTTGGTCCCCACGCGCCCCGAGCTCGAAGAGAAGGACGGCGCTAGCTGGCGGCATCAGGTCGGCGGGAACCTCCTTGGCGAGGGCCGACGAGGCCGACGATAAGGGCCACGGCGGCGAAAAGCGTCAGCAATCTTGCGACACGGATCACGATCTCCTCCTCTCCTCGGACCGGAAGCGATCTGGCCGCTCAGTCAATCAATGGTGGGCGCTGCCCTCCCGCGACCCCGCGTGAAGTGGCACGTCACCCATCCTTGTCGTCCCGGCGTCAATCGAACCGGGTATCCTCCGATCGGTGTCGATGGCCCTCGCTGCGGTGTAGCGGTGCGGTCACCTCCTCCCACGAGAGGTTTGCGTTGTCGGCCAGCAAACGGCGTCTTTCGCTGGTCACGACGATAGCGGCCGAGATGGAGCGTGCCATCGGACATTGTCCTGATCTTTTGCCTGGGAATGCCCTAGATTAGGGGGGAGAATCCCGAGTTTCGTCGCGGCACGCGCCGCTTAGAGGGGATCGGCGGAAGGAGTGCTGGACGGTATCTGCCTGGGCGAAGAGACGGACTGCAACGATGACTCGGGTTGCTTGTCCTGGCAACAGGGCGTCGGATCTCAGACTGGCTGCTGGTCCCCGCAACCACTCATAGTCGCGTGGTCCCATGAGCAAGCGAGATCAGCAGTTCGCAACCTGGTCCGGAGGGTCGATGGTGACGCCTGTGCGCTGATCGCGATGATGGACCCGTGTCCCTGTGGGTACCTCG
>JAJTCL010000212.1 GCA_021323255.1 Propionibacteriaceae bacterium
GCGCTGCCGAGCACCGACCCGGACCGTCTCGCGGGCCCGTTCGCACACATCATCGTGGACGAGGCTCAGGAGCTGACCGACGCAGAGTGGCAGATGCTGCTGCGCCGCTGCCCGTCCCGTAGCTTCACAATCGTCGGCGATCGTGCCCAGGCCAGGCACGGGTTCACCGAGTCATGGCAGGAGCGGCTCGAGCGGATCGGACTGGACAACATCAACCTGGCCTCGCTGAGCATCAACTACCGGACGCCGGAAGAAGTCATGGCGGAAGCCGAGCCAGTCATCCGGGCCGTGTTCCCGGACGCCAACGTGCCGATCTCCATCCGAAGCAGCGGTGTCCCCGTAGTCCACGGATCGACGTCCGACCTGGGCTCGATCCTCGACACCTGGCTCGCCAGCCACGCCGACGGGATCGCCTGCGTCATTGACGCTAACGGCATTGAGGATGACACGTTCAAGGCGACGTCCCGCGCCCGGGCGCTGACGCCGGAACACTCGAAGGGCCTGGAGTTCGACCTCGTCGTCCTCATCGACCCAGACACGTTTGGAAAAGGCACCGTCGGAACAGGCATCGAAGGAACCGTCGACCGCTATGTCGCGATGACCCGCGCGACCCAGCAACTCGTCATCCTCACGAGCACCTGACATACGGCTAGGACGAGGAGCGGGCGCCCAGGAGCGACCCGCGATGGCTCCCCGCGGTACGACGGTATTGGGCGTGCTTGACAAGAAAGGGAGGCGCGAATCCGCTCAGGTCCACGTTTCAAACGCGCACCGGCCCGCGCGTGAAGTGTCGGCGGCCGACTGGTCCGCTCCGCAGGCAACCATTCGAGGGCGGCGAGCATCGACCTAGCGGGGGTCTGCGACACCGGTTCCCCGGGCTCAACGGGCCACTGAGCCGGCACCAGGCGCATACGGCACAACTACTTCGAGCTAGGCCGTGTATTCCTGGGTGAAGAGCCCGCTCAATGGCACTGGCCGTTCCCCCTGTCGAGCACCTCAGCCCTCGGTGCCGCCCTGAACTCCCACGTGTACGCCTGCTCGGTCAGCTGCAGGCGCAGCACACCGTGGCGCCCGGTAATCCTGGCTTTGCTCGTCGGCTTGGGATCGCGGAACTTGTAATGGCTCCGGCCGCCTGTTCCTGCGACGAACTGCCTCACCCCTTCCGGGTCGGCCTCTCCGCCGGCATTCATTGGCGTGAACCGCTCGTAGTCGTGGTCGTGCCCCGCAAGGACGATATCGGCACGCGTCCCGGCAAGGATCCGCCACAGTGCATCTAGATCGCGGTCGTTGCCGTGGGGTCCTGAGCTGAAGCGGGGCCGGTGCCAGTAGGCGAGAACACACTTGCGTGGGTGAGCCTCTAGATCCTGCCGGAGCCAGCGGGCTTGCGGATCGGAGTCGCCACAACCGCCAATCTGGTGACATTCGGAGTTCAGCGCGATCAGGTGCCAGCCGCCGAGATCGTAGCTGTAGTAGCCCTTATCGGGCTCACCGGCGCGCTTGCCGAAGTAGCCGAAGTATCCCCGAGCGCCAGGCGTTTCATATTCGTGGTTGCCCGGCACGGGGAAGGTGATAGCGCGGTACGCACCCCAGGTGTCTGCGTACGAGGCCTCGAAGTCGGCCAGCGAACCGCTCGGGTACTGGTTGTCGCCGAGGGCGAGTACCGCGTCGGGCCGGATCGCTTCCAGCACCTTGGCAGTGCTCTCCATCCCGCAGACGTTGGGTCTGTTGCGTCTTCGGCCGGGTGGGCAAGCAATGTCACCGGCCGCGCCAATGATCACCGATCCCGGGTCTCGCACGGGCTGGACGCCGATATACAGCGGCGTGGCGCCCCGGTCGTCGGGCCGACGCGCATAGACCACGCCCACAGCGGTGAGAGAACCCAGCACCGCCACCACGACAACGGCAATCAAGATTCGCCACCGAGACCGCGCGGCCTGTCGCTCTGGACGCAATGCCATCCCTTCCTGGATCGTCGGAGTCATCGATCACCGGCGTCGGAGTCGTCGATCACGGGGCTCTTGGACTGAAGGTCCTTGGATAAGGCTAGTTAGTTCTAAAGAATCTCCACGCAGGGCTTGAGCGCCACGACAATGTCGCGGCGGATGGATGCGCCGACCCGATGCGAAGTCCCGGCGAAGTCGGAGCAGCCCTGACCGCGGGCCACCCGGTCCACCACCAGCGGACCTTCAGGGGCGTACCCGTCAGACCCGGAACAGGATTCGCTTGCGGCCATTACCGTCCGGTAGGCCGTGGTCAACGGCGCTTGCGGCGGACAACAATGAAGGATGCGGCGGGTGTTATGGCCGGCGGTAAGACCGCTGTCACTGCGCTGATGTTAGGCGCGCCTGATTCGGGGATGAAACAGCAGCACGAATCGGAGGAGAACCGATGCCTCAGCGACGAACGGCAGACGAGCTGGCACCACCGAGAACGTATCGTCCGCTACGTCAGATTGTCGTGTACTTGTGCATCACCTACGGGCTGACGCTCGCGGTTGCGCTTGCACTACCGAACGCCGGGATCACACCGCTGATCGCCATTGCCTTTCCGGTGATCGCAATGGCACTTACCGTCGCTCTCACCGTTCCACGTGGTCAGCGACGTGCGGTGTGGGCGGCGGTCGGATTCAACCCACGGAGAGGCCGGGGTCTGCTCATCGCCGTCCTGGGGCCTGCGGCGATCGTCGCCCTGAGCTTCGGCGTCGCGGCCGCCTTCGAGGTGGTCCAATTTTCAGGCCTGCCTCCGGGCTTCGGCAGGGGCGTCTTGAACCTCACCGTAACCATCCTCATCTTCGCGGTCGTCTTCCTCGGCGAAGAGATCGGCTGGCGCGGCTACTTGCTCTTTCGCGTGGCTGAGCTCACCTCGGGGCGGCGCGCGGCACTCGTAACCGGTTTCTTCCATGCGATCTTCCATCTGCCTTTGCTGCTGCTCACTACCACCTACCAGGGCGAGGGAAAGCGCTGGATCGTGGTTCCGATGGTGATAGTCACGCTGACCTTGGCTGGTGTTTGGTACGGGTGGCTGCGACTGTGGTCGGGAAGCATCTGGCCGGTCAGCCTTTCCCACAGCGCCTTCAACAACCTGATGGAGACCGCCGCCGGCGTGGCGGTAGTGACCTCGCCGGCGACGATGGCCTACGTGACGACCGAGACCGGCGCGGTGACCATGATCATCATGGTGCTGGTCGCGGGCTACCTGCTGACCCGTCGGGCTGCAGACTTCGCCAAAGCCGAGCCGAAGTCCCCGCTGCCAACCACTGATCAGCGCGCCGCCGCACAACGGGCACATCCGGACGACTCACGCTAACCCCGCCGCTCGGCGCCTCGATTTGCACGCCGAGATAACCCTGGCAACCTCGAGCAGAGCTGCGCGACGCTGCCGCAGCTCAGTTCGGCCGGTGGCGCGGGTTAGGTGCGATGACACCGCACCAGAAGCAGGTTTGATAGGTGCGGCCGGGCTGGCTGGGTCAGACGTTGCCGGTGGGTCGGCAGTTGACTCACCTGGGCGGATGACCGGAACACCCACAGGCCCGCCGTCGATCACCCCGAGGTGAGGCCCCAGAAGGCGCCGGAGAGCCCGACACTGCGCAAGTAGTCGGCGGCAGCGCTCGGCTCGCGGCGGACATAGCCACGCTCGAGACGGCCCGTGTACCAACCGGCCGCGAGCCGCCACAACGTCTGCAAGTCCAGCACGGAGCCGCGCATGTGTCCTGACTCATTGAGCCAGATCGCCACGCAATCCTCGGAGCAGAAGATCCGCTGGTTACCGCAGGTGTAGACGACGTCATCCCACGTCCGTGCCACTGGAACCAAGAAGTGAGCGACCTGGCCGCCAGCCGGCGGCTCTCGGTCGTCGACCCGCCAGGCATGGGCCCGGTCGCACGCTGGACACGTCGTCGCCACCAACATCGGACCCTGTTCCGGCAGCAAGTGCGGCAACGCAAACGAATCCCACGCACACCCGCCCCACCATAGGGTGTCCCGGCCCATCACCGAGAAGCCCAGCGGGACGGTGCTGAACGGGTGCGCCATGGTGATTTCACCGTCCGAGCCGAGCGCTAGGTGCCGCGCAGCCCCAAGCGTCAGCAAGCCGGAACGCACTTGTTCTCGAGCAGCCAGAAGTTCAGTTGCCAGGTCAGCAATCCGGGGGACCCGGCCCCGGCGGCATCCCTCATAGACAGCAAGCCGCAGGTCTTCGAGATCCACGGACCGAGGCTAGAGGTCTGTCCGGCTATTCGGTAGCAACGACAGCGGAACGTGGCCATGAACAGATCGCTCCGCTGCCCTGCATTGGATACAAGTAGCAGGTGGGTTGCGGTTGCCCCAGTGGATGGTAGCCGGCGTGTGCGCCAGCCTCATGTGAAGGTCATTGAACGCATCGCGCTGGGCGATCCGCATGCGGTCGCGGACGGCGGCGGCGATGAGTGTCAGGGCCGTCGGGTCGACCGACGATCCGGTGCCGGGCGTTGCCAAGTGATGGAGTGCGAGGCGCTGAGCGTTGGCGTAGCCCAGGATGGGGGCTGTTCCAACTCGCCAAAGTTGCCGGTGTCGGGTTCTTAAGATGGCGCCATGGCACGGACGGACACGGCCTCGCGGGTGATCGCCGCCCCACTGGACCGTGTCTTCGCGGCCCTCGTCGATCCCGAGGCGCTTACGGCCTGGCTACCACCCGACGGGATGAGCGGCAGATTCGAGCAATTCGACGCGCGGCCGGGCGGGTCGTACCGGCTCGTGCTGACCTATGCGCACGCCTCGAGTGCACGCGGCAAGGCCACCGCGGACTCAGACATCGTCGAAGCCCGTTTTGTCGACGTCGTCCCTGGTGTGCGGGTGGTGCAGGCCGTCGACTTCGTTTCCGACGACCCGACCCACGCTGGCACCATGACAATGACCTGGGAGGTCACCGCAGTCGACGCCGGGACGCGCGTGGACATCCGCGCCGACGACGTCCCCGCCGGCATCTCCGCGAAGGATCACGCTGCCGGACTTGCCTCTTCACTGGCCAACCTCGCCACCCACCTCGAGCGGAGCTAGGCGTCGGCGCAGGAGAATGCGGTTCTGGTGTACGCCTTGGTGCGCTCGGTGCCTAAGCCGCCGGGGGAACTTATGCCCATCTTGTTCATCACATAGGCAAAGGTCATCTGTCGGTCGAGGTCGTTGACGACGATGGCTCCTCCCCATCCGAACCAGAAACAGCAGCGACCGTCGGGGATGTACGGGACCAGGTCCGGGTGCGGCAGGCCATAGCCGATCCCGAATCGAGCCGGTAGCCCAACCGCGAGGTCCACGCCGTCGGACTGCTGGTCGAAGATCAGCTCGATGGTTCTTGGTGACAGCAACCTGACACCGTCGACCTCGCCACCGTTGGAGACGATCGACTGGATCCGAGCCACGGATCG
>JAJTCL010000213.1 GCA_021323255.1 Propionibacteriaceae bacterium
CATCTGCCAGGTGCCGTTGGGCTGGCCGGCGGGCACGAACTGAGGCAGGAACGCGAAGAAGAAGATCGTCAACTTGGGGTTGAGAAGGTTGATCAGCACCGCGGTACGGATGACCCGCCGAAACGACACGGGGGCGCGGTTGTCTTCGACCTGGATCGCGGACTGGTCCCGCAGAGTCTGCCAGGCGAGGTAGAGCAGGTAGGCACCCTGAGCCACTTGATCGCCTGGAACGCGGTCGCCGAGGCGTGCAGGATCGCGGCGAGCCCGGTGATCGCGGCCACCATGTGCGGGAGGACGCCGAGGGTGCAAGCCGAATGCGGCGATGATGCAAGCACTCGAGCCGCGGGACAGGCCCGCGGTGATGGAGTACACCGCACCGGTGCCGGGCGCGGCGACCACCGAGGGTGGTCAGCAAAAAGCCAATGCTCATCGGTCAAACCTCCGCGTTCGGGCGCTGCTCGAGGACACGCTATTAGCCGTCCTCGGCACGGTGGCTGAGCGGGACGCGGCCGTACCGAAAGCCGTCGGATCAGCGGAACGTCCGGCAACGCGACGGACCCGGCTTGTGCCGCGAGCGGACCCGTTAACGGGCCTAAATGAGTCAGGCGACACCGCGGAGATCCTAGTGATGGGCGGAGGACACACAACCAGGAGCAGACGGGATCCCCGCGCAGCTGTTGAGGTTCGGTGAATTGGTTAAAGCCCGCATTGACGAAGGTGGTTTCAGGTCTTGCAGGTTGCCCGGATCGGATGGGACCGTTGGTGAAGAGGGTTGACCATGGGACCTTTCGATCACGCGGCGCCTGGCAGCTGGGACGCACAGCCTGGGACCGGCAAAAAGGTTGGCAGCGTCGCTGAGCTCTGGCGTTACCCGGTCAAATCGATGCGGGGCGGCACCGTGTCGCAGCTCTTGATCACCGACCGCGGAAGTGTCGGTGACCGCGCATGGGCGCTTCGCGATCCCACTAACGGCCGGATCGCGAGCGCGAAACGGTTCCCCCAATTGCTTGAGTTCCGCGCCACCTATGAGGTCGAACCCACAATGACCACTTCTGGCCGAGTTCGTATCGAGGCACCGGATGGTCAAAGCGTGTACGCGGACGAGCCGGGTGCCTCGGAATTGATCTCAAGCCACCTCGGCCGCAGACTGCGGCTGGAGAACCAGCCGCGGGTGGATGAGAAAACCGGCATCGACCGGCGCACGGTGTTCGGCGATGTGCCGGTCTCGGAGATGAAGCCGGACTGGACGCCGGAGACGATGCCGGACTACTTCCAGCTCAAGACTGGCACGTTTTTCGAGATCGGTGCTGTCTACCTTCTCGGCAGCGGCTCGGTCGGCCACCTTCGAGAGCTGCAGGGCGGAACTGCGCTGATCGACCGCCGTCGGTTCCGGCCAAACATCTACATCGACACCGGACCGGCAACGGACCGGTTCGTCGAGGACGAGTGGATCGGCGGCACTCTCGAGGTTGGTGGGACAGTGGTGTTGGACCAATTCCAGCCGACATTGTGGTGCGTGACCTCCACGCTGGCTCAAGAGGAGCTGCCGCGTGACCGTAGTGTATTGCGCACGACCGCGCAGTATCACTCGGGCTGCCTCGGGGTTTACGCCTCGGTCCAGCACCCAGGTCTCGTCAAGGTCGGTCATCAAGTTGTCCTCCACGGTCCAGGAGTGGCCCAACCGCCCAGTCGAGTTTCCGGTCGGGCTGCAAGGCGTCGGAGGAGCTAATCTTCCTCGCGGCAGATCCCCCATGGCTACTAACTCCCTGCCTCAGGAAGCGCCGTTCCAAGCCTCTGATTGGTCGACTCGGCACCAGCAGCGTCCCGCCGCAGCCTCGGGCCACTCAATGGAGTGAGCTGCACGTCGACCGTGGTGCCAGCTGCACGGGCGCTTGGGTTAACCGAGGTGGCATGCCAATCAGGCGTGAAGATAGGTGAGTACGGAGCACGGGGAGCATGCGCCGGTGATGGTTATTTGATTGCCGCCCGGGTTGTCGAATGCTCGTCATATGTGGTTTGACAGCCGCCACCGTGATCACCAGCTCCACGAGCCATACCGGCGTTTGAGCGGCAGTCGGCGCTCAAACGCCAGCACTCCCCTCCCGATTCGTCAGATGATCAAGTGGGCCGCTACTGCGGGACGGCCGATCAAACTGGCGACAAGGCCCGGGCCGGGGAGGTGGTTCGGCTTTTGGCTGACCGACACCGCGAACACCCCGGTGTGCGGCTACTCGGGGCGCGGATGAAACTGGTCGGCGGGGACAGCGGCCGGTTGGAGCACGAGTCGCTGATCCTCCAGGCGTTCCTGGCGCCCTCGGAGCGTCGCCGCAGATCGACCGTGCGGTACCAGTGAGCGCCAGGACATCAACCTTGTGCGATGCCGATCAACGCAGATCTCTCCACCCGAATCCCGTTGGAGCTCACATTCGTGCATTGATACGACCGTTGTTGAACCATCCGGCCGGAGATCTCATCCAACCGGCAGACGCCGACCTGCCCGATCCCAAGGTGCGGGACCGGGCAGGCGTGCCGCCGTCGTCATAGATCTGGCTCTCCGAAGCCGCGGGCTGTGGGGGCGGGCAGAATCGGGATTCGTAGGCCACTTTGAGAGTCAGCTTGCCGTCACGCTCGTCGGGTTATGCGATGCCAGCCGCAATCGGCACCTTTGGCTCAGGGGCAGCTTGCTGAATGGTCGGGGGGCTGGATGAAGTCTGCAGTGCCCAGATTCCCAGGATCGGCTTGATGATCATCCCCCAGAACACAGCGATGGCGAGACTGAACAGGGCTAGGACTCCGAAGTCCATGAGCCTTAGCGCCTCGAAGGGGATCATCAACAGATTCGGCAGGAATGCCACGCAAACGTATGCCCACAGCAAACTTACGAGCACGGGAACACCAAGGCGGATGATCCTGCGCGCAAGTGTGCGAGGTCGCCGTGCGGGGTTCGTCGACCACCGTCGGAGTACGAGGATCGACCGCCCAGCGGCCATGATCTGAATCATGATGATCACAAATATCGCCAGACTAATCTGTGAGGTGAGCTCTGTGAGAGAGCTTGGCATCTCTGGGGTGGGGGCGCCGAGGAGCTGTGCCATGACGCCGTACGCGGGAATGTCGAGCCGCGCCTGTCCGTTCGAGCCGTTCATCAGCAGCACGACTCCCCAGCCGGTCGACGGTGAGATCACCATCGTGGAGTGGGACTCACCTGTGTCGCCGTTGTGTGTCACGATCGGAGCGCCCTCGATGTCGGTCTCATACCATCCCATCGCGTAGCGGGCCTTGTCCGTCATTGGCGCGACGCCGGTGTGCAGTTGATCGATACCAGAAGCGGAGAGCACACGGGTGCCGTTGTACACGCCGTGGTCGAGGTTGACGATGAGCCAGCTGGACATGTCTGCGACGCTGGCTGTGATGAGTCCGGTTGGCGTGATTGCCCGGTTTTCGTGCAGGCCGCCGCCGGGTTGGGGCCGGTTGAACCAGTACTGGTGGCCGGTGGCGAGGCCGTGGCTCTTCGCGTCGTCCAGGTACGTGAACGACTGCTTCATGGCGAGCGGCTTCAGGACATGCTCCTGGATGTAGTCCTCGTAGCTCTGACCGGACACGACCTTGATGAGCAGACCAAGTGTTGTGTAGTTCCGGTTGGAGTACTGCCACTTGGTTCCAGGATGGTATGAGAGTTCGACGTCTTTGGACTTGGCAACCTCACGCTCTAACGCATCGTCGGCCCGGTCGGTCCGGTACATATAGTCCATCCCAGCCGATGTCGGGATTCCGCTGACCTGGTTCAGTAGGTGGCGGACGGTGATCCGCTTCGATGCCTCTGGGTCGGCGACCCGGAAGGCGGGAATGTATTGCTGTACTGGTGCGTCGAGCTGGATCTTGCCGGCCTCGACGAGCTGCATGACCGCCAGGGCTGTGAACGATTTGCTCATCGACCCGATCTTGAAGGGCGTATTTTCCGCCACCGCGGTTCCGTCATCATCAGCATCGCCGAACGTCTGGATGTGCACGATCTCTCCATCCTTGACGATCCCGAGAGCTGCACCTGGCATCCGAAGATCATTGAGTCGCTCGCCCACGTAGCTGTCGATCGCATCAAAGTTTGTGCTGGGCTGCGGTGGCGCCGCCTCGGCGTTCCCGGGCGCCAGAGTCGTTAGGATGGCAGCCAGGCTCATGATCAGCGCCGTCATGATCAGGCGGGTGATTCGGATCTTGTTGTTCATGATCGTTCTCCTTGTGGAACTGGTTGGTTGCTACGAGGACGTGCGCCGGGCAAGGACGCGGTAGGTGATGAAGATGCCGACAGCGACGAGGGCGCTTGCGATGACGCCGCCCGCGCTGACGATGAGCGGGTTGCCTGAGAGATGTTCGGGATCTGTCAGGCGATCCGAGAAGGTGTTCAGCGATCCGTGCAGCAGTGCGACGGCGATGAGGCTGTATCCGGATGCCACATAGAAACGGGTGTGGAGAAATGACAGCAGCGTCGCCGACAGCAGGAAGACAGCAAGGACGGCGATGATCGGCTGTCCTGGATAGTTCAGGCCGACAATGAGCACGGGGAGATGCCACGGTCCCCAGATCAGGCCAACAATGAGCGCGGCCTTGACCTCACCCAGTGGCAGAAGCTGGGGCAGCAGGTACCCCCGCCAGCCAAACTCCTCACCGAAGGCCAGCAGCGTACCGATGGGTACGCCGACGAAGGTCAAGATCGCCAGCAGGCTGCCCATTCGTCACGGTTGCGACCAAGATCAGGACAAGTGCCAAGGGAAGGAGCACCGCGGCAAGCCCAATCTTGAGGCTTGGCAGCGGTCCCAGTGCCCGACGGAGGCCTTCCTTGCTGACGAACAGTCGCATAAGGACAGCAGCTAGCGCGGGCGCGTACATGCCGAGCGTCACGGCTGCTGTGGCGGTGAAGTGTTCTGGTGTGCGGCCCTCCTGCAGAGCTTCCTTGATCGTGGGGCCGAGCAGGGCCACCCAAACTGCCCAGGCCAAGCCGTAGGCCAGGAGCACGAAGCCGATCACGTGCCGCCAGGCGACGGATCCGCTACCGAGGACAATCTCCTCCCGTGGGAGCGTGCTGCGCCTCAATGACGTCGTAGAAGGGGTGGACATCACAAGGCTCCTGCCATCGCGTCATCTAGTCCATGGCGAGAGCCGTAGCTAAACGGGTGATAGAAAACATCGAGCGCGCGATCACGATCCACCCCGAGCTCGAAGTGGGTGTCACGCTTCCAGTCCCACACTGAGACCGCGACGGCGTCGATGCGCGGGTCCCACCACAGCGTGACCTCAAGATCATCGCTGCTGCGGCTGGCGAGCTCTCGACGTGGTGAAAGCGAGAGTGCGTTGGCTGCCATGGCTACTCCTTGCTTCTGCTGGGAAGTTCTTGAGCCTCGGTTTTTCCGAGTTCTCTGCCAGCCTGGTGCTGAAGGATGAGCCGGTCGATTGAGCGACCTGCAGTCTTGAGCTAGGGATCGTGCGCAGCCGGCATCGGGTTAACCCGAGGTCTGCGAGAGTTACGCCGACTGTTCCTACGGACTCCGATTAGCCGCGGAGGTAGGTGAGCACGGCGACTACCCGCCGATGCTGCTCGGGTGATTGTCGTAGTCCGAGCTTGTCGAAGATGCTGGTCACATGACGTTCCACAGCCGCGACGGTGATTACGAGTTCTTCGGCCACACCGGCGTTGGAGCGGCCTTCGGCGATCAGTGACAAAACCTCCCGCTCACGTTTTGTCAACTGGTCGAGAGGGCTGTTACGACGGGGACGGCCGATCAGTCGGGCAACCACATCCGGATCGAGCGCGGATCCGCCGGACGCGACCCGGCGCACGGCATCGGTAAACATGCGCAAATCGCCGACCTTCTCTTTGAGCAGATAGCCAACACCCTGCGCGCCGCCGGCCACCAGGTCAAAGGCGTACCGATCCTCAAGGAATTGCGAGAGGATCAGCACTCCGACGTCAGGCTGTGCGGCGCGGATCTCCAGCGCCGCGCGAAGTCCGTCGTCGGTGTGGTCGGGTGGCATTTGTATGTCGGTCACCACCACATCCGGACGGTATGTGCGCACCCTGCGGACCAACTCCCGGGCGTCCCCAGCGGTCGACACCACCTCGAATCCGCCGTCTTGGAGAATGTGAACGATGCCTTCTCGGACGATGGGTTGGTCTTCGCCCACCACCACGCGCGTCCGTCCCGACGTGTCCACGTCGCCACGTTATGCGACAGATGACGGCAGGAACTAGAGCGGACTTGTCAAGGCCAGTGATCATGGACGAGTGGCTCCAGCCCGGCTCAGGCGCGCTGGTCATGTTGCTGAGGGCCTGTCCGTTCTCACTCGTTTAGGTGACCGAAGCCTGCTCCTCCGAAGAGCCATCGGAGATTGAGGGTCGCGAGGTCGGTCTTGGGTACAAACGCGGTAGCGCCGCACTCGAGCAGGACCGCAGTCGGGACCTCGTCGACATCGGAGGAGGTCAGTACGATTCTGGCGGCTGGGCAGATTGCGCCAAGCGAGGCGGCCACCGCGTAGCCGTCGCGCCCCGGCAGATTGATGTCAAGCAGCACCCCGTCCGGACAGGCGCGTACGACGGCAGCGAGCGCGTCCTCCCCGTCCGCTGCCGCATCGACGACCTCCAGGCCTCGCAGCATGAACAGCTCACCCACGTGTCGCTGGAAGTGTTCGTTGTCGTCGACAACCAGAATCCGAATCGTCACCCACACAGCCTGGTACGCGCCAGCTTCTCATTCCATGGGGGAAACCCCACAGTCGTCGCGCTGGTCCCGGTGCTTAGCGCGATCCCGAGCCGGCACGGGTCAGGGTGTGCTGACGGTTAGCCCGGTGATCGAGCCGGAGACATTCCACGCGTAAACTGGGATGCTTTCGGAGGCTTGAGTTGACCGATTCTGTGACCGATCTTGGTGGCTTGGGGGTCGGCGCCGAGGACTTCCTCGCGGCCGTCCTGCGGACCATCGCGCAACCGGTGTGGGTGGTCGATCCTGAAGGGTTGATCCGATTCGCCAACCCGGCCGCGATTGCCGCTCTCGGCTACGACAATTCGGAGGATCTGATCGGGCGGAACAGCCACGAGACGATCCATTATCGCCGGCCGGACGGTACGCCTTATCCCGCTTCTGAATGTCCGATGCTGCTCCCGCGGACTTCTGGGGCGACGGTCGCCCGGGATTTGGACTGGTTCTTCCGCCGCGATGGATCGATGTTCCCGGTCTCCTATGCCTCTGTCCCGATCGAGATGTCACGGGGTCGGGGCGCGGTCGTGGCCTTCAATGACATTGAGTCCCGGTTGCGCGCCGAGGAGGAGCTGCGGGAGCGAGACGTGCGCCTGGGCGAGGAGCAGTCCTCGCTGCGGCGGGTGGCGGCGTTGGTGGCCGGTGGGGCAGATTCGGTCGAGGTGTTCGCCAGCGTGGCCAGGGAGGTAGCGCACGTGTTGAGCCTGCCGCTGGTGGAGATGTCGCGCTACGAGGCGGACGGGACGGCTACTGTGATTGGCGAATGGAGCCAGCCGGCGCGTTCGTTCCAAGCCAGCACATCGTGGCGGCTCGCTGCCGGAAAGCTTGCAACGCTGGTTTTAAGGACCGGTAGGCCGGGGCGGATCGACGACTTCGCGGATCTGGCTGGCGGTATCGCCGAAGCCGAACGCGACACCTTCATCGGTTGCGGTGTGGGTGCCCCAATCATTGTCGATGGGAAGGTTTGGGGCCTAATGGCCGCCGGCTCGGGTGATCTCGAGCTGCTCCCGCCGGGCATCGAAGACCGTCTGGCTGGGTTCACTGAGTTGGTCGCGACGGCGATCTCCACAACCCAAGCGCGGCAGGACCTTCGCCGGCTCGCCGACGAACAGGCGGCGCTGCGCCGGGTTGCAACGCTCGTTGCCAAAGGAGCGATGCCAGAGGACGTGTTCGCCGCGGTAGCGCGGGAGGTGGCACAAGTCCTGGATCTGCCGCTGGTAGAGATGTGCCGCTATGAGCCTGACGGGACCGCGACCGTCATCGGCGCGACCGGCGAGCATCCATTCCAGCCTGGTACGAACTGGCCGCTGGATGGCCCCAGCCTGACCGCTCTCGTCCGACGCACCGAGCGTCCGGCTCGAATCGATAACTACGCCGATGTGTCTGGGAAGATCGGCGACGCTGCGCGTGAGGCCGGCGTGAACACCGGCGTTGGAGCACCCATCGTTCTAGATGGCCGGGTGTGGGGCGTCGTTTCAGCCGGAGGCGGGCCTACGGTCCGGCTGCCGGATGATGCCGAGACCCGACTCAGCCAGTTCACCGAGCTCCTCGCAACTGCGATCGCGAATACCCAAGCGAAAGAAGAGCTGCATCGACTCGCCGACGAGCAATCTGCGCTGCGCCGGCTGGCCACGCTGGTTGCGGAGGGCGCACAGCCGGCCGTCGTCTTTGATGCAGTTTGCCAAGAGACCGGCCGGCTGTTTGATGTCACAAGCGTCAATCTCGCGCAGTTCACCACCGACAGCTTCAACCTCACCATGGCTGGCTGGAGCATCCACGACGTCCATCTACGGACCGGTACCCGCCTCCCATTGGAGGGGGACAGCATCAACGTGCTCGTCCGAGATACCGCGGCACCGGGACGTCTCGACAGTTACGAGGGAGCGTCGGGCGAACTAGCGGCGCTGTTGCGAAAACGAGGCGTGGTCTCTGAGGTCGGCGCGCCGGTAGTCGTCGATGGCCGGGTTTGGGGGGCGCTGATCGCGGGGACCGACGATCCTGAGCCGCTGCCAGCCGGCCTTGAACAGCGATTGTCATCCTTTGCCGAGCTGATCGCTACCGCGATCTCCAACGCCACCACCCAAACCGAACTAGTTGCATCGCGGACACGGATCGTGGAGGCCGCCGACGAGCAGCGCCGCCAGGTCGTACGCGACCTTCATGACGGAGCGCAACAGCGGCTGGTGGAAGCCATCATGACATTGCAGCTCGCCCAAGCTCGCGGTGAAGGTACCGCCCTCGTCACCGAGGCTGTCGAACAGGTGCGCGCCGCCATCGCTGAGCTGCGCGAGCTCGCACGCGGCATCCATCCTTCGATCCTCACCCACCGTGGCCTTGCCGCCGCCGTCGAGGCGCTCACCCACCGCATGCCACTGCCAGTTGACGTGGAGATCCCGAATGATCGCTATCCACCATCGATCGAGTCCGCCGCCTACTTCGTCGTCGCCGAAGCGCTGACGAACGTGGCCAAGTACGCCAACGCTAAAACCGCGCGGATAACGGCCAGAGCGTCCGACGATTGCCTCACATTGACAATCGAAGACGACGGCATGGGCGGCGCCCGACCCTCCGCAGGCAGCGGCCTCGGTGGCCTGCACGACCGGATCACAGCCCTCAGCGGGACGCTGACCGTGGAAAGCCCGCAGGGCAGCGGCACCCGAATCCGCGCAGAAATCCCACTCCCTTAGCCTCTCGACGATATGCATCCGCGAGACCAATCCACCGGCGACCCAGCCAGTTCCACTGCCCCAACCGATGGACAGCATTGGGGACCGGCGCACCAAGCACGCTACAGAGCCGAACTCGGACAGGGATTCGAATACTGCAGGCAGCTCAGCAACGACCACCTGCTCGTTCACAATCCTCGCTTGAGCTTCTCTTGACCGAGGAGCGCCTCAGGGTAGCCACCGCGAAACGCGTTAATGCACGCTGGGCACGCGTTCTGTAGACCGGCGTCGAAGGGCCTTGTCAGGATCAGACGTAGCCGCGTACAACCGCGACGCGGTCCGGCTTCGACAGCTAAATGGCAGTCCCAGAACAAAAGGCCGAAGGCGGACAGCACGACGCCAGCGTGGTCGGCCAGATGGGGCGCCCCAAGCGCCACGGTCACCCATCCCACGGTCAGCAGGTTGCGGCGGTACCGAGCCATGTTCGGTGCTCCGGTGACAGGTATG
>JAJTCL010000214.1 GCA_021323255.1 Propionibacteriaceae bacterium
GAAATGCTGCCCGACCGACCATCACGTAAGGTCTCTCCATGAGAGTTGCCATCGTCACCGGTGCGGCGCGCGGCATTGGTGCTGCCATTGCCCGTCGGCTCGCCGCCGACGGTATAGCGGTTGGCGTTGTTGATCTTGATGAGCAGGGCAGTGCCCGCACCGCAAAGGAGATCATCGAAGATGGCGGCCGGGCAATTCCCCTTGGCGCGGATGTCGCGGATGAGAAAGCCGCCGGTACGGCCGTGCAGCGGACTGCCGCTGAGCTTGGACCGGTCACGGTCTTGATCAACAGCGCTGGCATCATCAGAGATAACTTGATCTTCAAGATGAGTGCCAGTGACTGGGATTCAGTCATCGACGTGCATCTGCGTGGTGCTTTCCTGATGGCCCGTGCCGCCCAGACCCACATGACGCAGGCTCAATGGGGTCGCATCGTCAACATTTCCTCGACTTCGGCATTGGGCAACCGAGGGCAGGCCAACTACGCCACGGCCAAGGCCGGCTTGATCGGCTTCACCAAGACCCTGGCGCTGGAGCTGGGCAAGTTCGGCGTGACGGCAAACGCGATCGCGCCAGGATTCATCGAGACGGAGATGACCCAGGCATCAGCGGCCCGCCAGGGCATCGATTTCGAGGACTGGAAGCTGGCAGCCGCAGGAGATATCCCGGTCGGGCGCATTGGGCAGCCAGAGGATGTCGCTGCGGTCGCAAGCTTCTTATGCCGGGAGGAAGCCGGCTATGTCTCCGGCCAGGTCATCTATGTCAATGGCGGCGCCAAGGCCTAGCCGACTTGTCAGAAGCTAGATCGGCTATAGCTCAACTGGGTTCAGACAACTCGGCGCTAGTCGGAGTCGTACATGCTGTTCAGCACGTCGGCGTACTTCTCCTCCACGGCCCGACGGCGGACCTTCAGGCTCGGAGTGACCTCACCCTCCTCAACGCTCAGCTCAGATGGCAAGATCTCGAATCGCTTGATGGTCTCCCAGCGCTCGAGGGACTGGTTGGCCTCGGTGACCTGACTCTCGATCAGGTCATGAACCTCCCGGGAGCCGGCCAGTTCATCGAACGAGGAATAGCTCAGACCTTGATCTTTGGCCCAGCCCTCGATGGCTTCGGGATCGAGCGTGACCAGCGCGGAGACGTACTTGCGGCCATCGCCATGCACCAGGACCTGGCTGATGTAGGGACTGGCGACCTTCAGCACACCCTCGACCTTCTGCGGAGCGACGTACTTGCCGCCGGAGGTCTTGATCAGATCCTTCTTCCGGTCAGTGATCCGCAGATAGCCCTGCTCGTCGAGCTCGCCAATGTCCCCGGTCGCAAACCAGCCATCGATCAGCGTCTCGGCGGTGGCTTCAGGCAGGTTGTGATAGCCGCGCATGACACCTGGCCCCTTGATCAAGATTTCACCGTCATCAGCGATCTTGACCTCAGAGCCGGGGACCGGGGGCCCTACGGTGCCGAAGCGGGTGGCACGAGGGTTGTTCACGCAGGTCGCAGCGCTGGTCTCGGTGAGGCCGTAACCCTCCAGTATCAGCAGATCCGCCGCGTGGAACCACTCCTGCACTTCACGATTCAGCGCTGCGGAGCCGGACACGAAGAACCTGATCTTGCCGCCCATCCGCTCTTTGATCTTGCTGAAGACCAGCCGGTCCGCCAGCGCGGACTGCACAGAGAGGAGCCCCGAGGGTTGTTCTCCTGCCAATCGCATCGGTGACACCTTGCGGCCGACACCAAACGCCCAGTTGAAGATCTTTGCCTTGACCCCGTGTGAGGCAGTCGTCATGACCCTGGCTCGTACCTTCTCGAAGATCCGCGGCGCTCCACACATGAAGGTCGGCTGAACCACTGCCAAGTTCTCCACGATCTTGTCGATCCGCCCATCGACCGCCGTCGTGAAGCCGATATGCAGCTGGATCGCAATCAGGGCTTTGCCGAAGACGTGGCTGAGCGGCAGCCACAGGTACTGCAGGTCATCCGGATAGATGATGTCGTATGCCTCGATCGCCGCGCCCTCGTAGGTCCAGCAATCCTGCACCAGGCGCACGCCTTTGGGTCGCCCCGTCGTGCCGGAGGTGTAGATGAGGGTCGCCAAGTCTTCCGGGCCGATTGTTGCGATCACATCATCAACCGCTGTCGGATTGGCCTCGAGGTATTCGCGTCCCAACTTCTCCAGGTCGGCCAGGGTCATGACCTTGTCGTGGTCAACCTTGCCGTCCAGTTGCACGATCGCGATCAACTGCGGCACCTCGCCGAGATGATCAAGAACTTTGCTCACCTGAAGATCGTCTTCGGCGAAGATCACTTTGGATTGGGAGTCATGAAGGATGTAGCCGACATCCTCATGTTGGGTCGACGGGTAGACCGTCGTTGTCGCGCCCGCCGCACACATGATCGCCAGGTCAGCCAGGATCCACTCCATCCTGGTGTTCGACGCGATGGCCACCCGGTCTTCACGCTCGATGCCCAGGGCGAGCAGGCCAGCAGCTAGCTGGAACGCCTTGTCTTTGGTCTCCGTCCAGCTCAGCGCAACCCAACGGTCGCCTTCGAGGTAGCGGAATGCTTCCTTCGTGGATGAGGCCTTGGCCTGGTTCACCAGCAGGGCGCCCACCGAATCCGGCCGCGCCGCCAGCAATGTTGTCTCGGTCACATTCGAAGGGTAGCTGAGTTTGATTGCTCCGCTCGGCAAGCCTCCCTCTGCGCGGTGATGGCCTTCCTCCGCCCCTTGTCGCCCGCGGCTAGACGAGTCTCTCCAAGATGATGGCCATGCCCTGGCCGCCGCCGACGCACATCGTCTCCAGGCCGAACTGCACATCTCGAACGCGCATCGCATTTAACAATGTGGTCATGATCCGCGCGCCGGTGCAGCCGAACGGATGACCGAGCGCGATCGCTCCGCCATGCACGTTGAGCCGCTCCAGATCGATACCGAGATCCCGGGCTGACGCGATCACTTGGACCGCGAACGCTTCATTGATCTCCACCAGATCGATGTCGTCGATTTTCATCCCGGCGCTGGTCAAGGCCCGGCGGCTGGCCTCAACCGGTCCCAGTCCCATGATCTCGGGGCTGAGAGCGCTGACGCCTGTTGCAACGATGCGGGCCAGCGGCGTCAAGCCCAGCTCAGCCGCCCGCCGATCGCTCATGATCACCACTGCGGCCGCCCCGTCGTTCAAGGGACAGCAGTTTCCTGCAGTGACTGTGCCGTCGGGGCGGAAGACGGGCTTCAGAGCGGAGACGGACTCGATTGTGGCGCCTGGCCGAGGGCCGTCGTCAGTACTTACCACGGTGCCGTCAGGCAGCGTCACGGGCACGATCTCGGCGTCGAAGATCTGGTTCGCGATTGCCTTCTCGGCAAGGTTTTGGGAACGTACGCCGAACTCGTCCTGCTCGGCGCGGGAGATGCCGCGTACGGTGGCGACGTTCTCCGCGGTCTGGCCCATCGCAATGTAGATGTCGGGCAGCGATCCGTCCTCGCGCGGGTCATGCCACGTCTCATTGCTTGCCGCCGTGGCCAGGCTGCGCTGCTCGGCGGCGGCAAAGACCGGATTATGGGTGTCGACAGGGTCGACACCGGCGGAACTGAAACCGCGATAGCGCGAGACGCACTCCACCCCGGCCGAAACGAAGGCATGACCCTCACCCGCCTTGATGGCGTGAAAGGCCATCCGGGCGGTCTGCACACTGGAGGCGCAGAAGCGATTGATGGTGGCAGCTGGAACGTTGTCCAGCCCAAGCTGCACCGCGATCCGGCGCGCCACATTGCCACCCTGCTCATCCCGCGGCTCGGCGCAACCGACATAGATGTCGTCAAGCGTGCTCGGGTCACAGCCCTCGAGCCTGGCCAGCGCTGCGCTGATCACTCCGGCTGCAAGATCATCTGGGCGCATCTGGATGAGCGATCCCTTGGCGGCGCGCCCGATCGGCGTACGAGCCGCAGAGACGATGACGGCTTGGGGACCTTCGGCATCGGCGTGCGCCATCATGATCACAATCCCAGGTCCCGGCCGATGAGCTCTTTCATGATCTCGTTCGAACCTGCCCAGATCTTGGAGGCCCGTGCGTCGGCCCACGCGCGGGCGACCCGGTATTCGTTCATGTAGCCGTAACCACCCCACAGCTGGACACAGGCGTCGAGGATGTCGTTCTGCGCCTGTGCCGACCACCACTTCGCCTTGGCCGCATCAACAGCCGTCAGCTTGCCATGCACTGCCTCCATCACACACTGATCGACGAAGGCCTGGGTGACCTCGGCACGAGTCTGCAGCTCGGCGAGAGTGAACTTGTTGGCCTGGAAGGAACCGATCGCGGTGCCGAATGCCTTGCGTTCTTTCGCATAGACCAGAGTCTCGTCGAGGATCTGCCGGGCGTGAGAGATGTTGTTCACCGCTGAGCCAATCCGCTCAGCCACCAGCCGCTGCATCATGTAGATGAAGCCCTGGTCGATCTCGCCGATCACGTTCGCCGCTGGAACTCTGACATCACCGAAGAACAACTCGGAGAGGTCTGACTCCGGTTGACCGACCTTGTCCAGCTTCCGCCCACGTTCGAAACCAGGCATGCTGGCCTCGACCGCAAATAAGGTGATGCCCTTCGCACCCTTCTCCGGACTCGTTCGGGCCGCGACCAGCACAAAGTCGGCGCTGGCGCCATTGGTGATGAAGGTCTTCGAACCGTTCAAGATCCAGTCCTCGCCGTCGCGGACCGCTCTGGTCTTCAAGGCAGCAAGATCAGAACCGCCGGAAGCTTCGGTCATAGCGAGCGCGGTGATCAACTCGCCGGTGCAGAACCCTGGCAGCCAGCGCTGCTTCTGCTCTTCGGTGCACAAGTCGACCAGATAGGGCGCGATGCAGTTGGTGTGGATACCGACACACGAGGGGTAGGAGAACGCCAGCCGGGACAGCTCCTCGGCCAAGATCAGCGAGAACCGCAGATCGTCGACGCCGGCACCACCGTACTCCGCAGGGATGTTGAGCCCCAAGAAGCCTTGCTTGCCTAGCTCGAGCCACACCTCGCGGCCGAACTCGTGGCTGGCGATGTGCTTTTCATGATGGGGCCGCAGGGTCCGATCGACAAACCTCCGACAGCTTTCCCGAAACGCGTCGTGGTCCTCGTCGAAGATGGTTCGCCTCATCGCGCCTCCACGGAAAGAAACTGAAGTTACTCACCAGTAAGCTCAACTCGACTATATGCGATCCGGGGGGAAGCTCACGGGCAACCGCCCGCCGCGACCATACTCACCTTCGCGGCACTACGATCAAACGCGATCATGCTGTCGAAGACCGTCGC
>JAJTCL010000483.1 GCA_021323255.1 Propionibacteriaceae bacterium
GCCTCGGATCGGGTGTCGGTGTACGACGTGGTGTTGCCGACGCCGATTCCGGACAAGGGCACGATCTTGACGCAGTTGTCCTTGTGGTGGTTCGGTCAGGTGGCCGACCTGGTGCCGAATCATGTCTTGAGCGAGGATGTGCTCCCGGAGTGGAAAGGCCGTGCCATTCGCTGTCGGCGCCTCGACATGGTGCCGGTGGAATGCATCGCCAGGGGCTACCTAGCCGGACTCGGCTTGGAGAGCTATCGCACAACAGGAGCCATAGCGGGTGTCTCCATATCGTCGGGCTTGGTTGAGGCAGATCAGCTGCCGCAACCGATCTTTACCCCTACCACCAAGGCGCCGGCCGGGCAGCATGACGAATTTATGAGCATGGATGAAGTCCGTGAGCTGGTGGGCGAGGCGACCGCAAATGATCTTGAACGCCTGACGCTCGCGGTCTACTCTCGAGGCGCCGAGATTGCTCGAGAACGAGGGGTGATCATCGCCGACACCAAATTCGAGTTCGGACGGGACGCCTCGGGAAGATTGATCTTGGCCGATGAGGTGCTGACCCCCGACTCGTCACGGTTTTGGAAAGTGTTGGAGTATCAGCCCGGCCGGCCGCAGTGGTCGTACGACAAGCAGTATCTGCGGGACTGGTCGTCGTTGGGCGATTGGGACCGCACCTTTCCTGGGCCGCCGGTTCCGCCTGAGGTTGTCAGGGAGACCCGTTCCCGATACGTGGAGATCTATGAACAACTGACCGGTGAGAAATGGAGTTCATGAGTTCGTGCTGGCTCGGGTGCACACTCATTGCCGAGCCAGGGCGGGCCCGCTCATCGGAGCTTGGTGAACTTCCCGACCAGCGTCGCGGCGGCCAAGGCGCTCTGTGCTACGGCACGCTTGAACGCGTCCAAGGAGACACCCGGCTGAAGTCGGAGCATGTCGGTGCTCAGTGCGTACAGCGTGAACTCGTAATCATGGGTGCCCGACGGCGGGAAGGGACCGACGTACGGTTTGAGTTCGGTCCAGGCTGTCAGCTTGCTGGCGGCCCCCTCTGGCAATGAGCTGAGCTGCGGGCTGATGTCTGCTACCAGCCAGTGCACGTAGTCCCGCGCAACCGGATGAACATCGACCAACGACAGCGCGAAGGACCTGGTGCCCTCCGGCGCACCCTCCCAGTCCAAGGGAGGTGACACATTCTGTGCCTTCTTGCCGTATTTCTGAGCCAACTCCTGGCCGTCGTCAAACCTTATCGTGCGCTTCGTGCCCCGGACCGTCTCCGGGCGTGGTTTGCACCGCACCCGCCCAGACTGAGGCAACAGGCGCACTGTCGATGGGCACATTGCAGGCTGTAAACCAGTCTTGGAGGTGATGTCGATGGCGCGGATCGGCCGCCAACACGCGGCTGCCCGATGACTTTGAGGTCACGGATTCTTGGTGTTGGCATGCGACGCCGGTTCCAGGCGCGTGTCGGCGAGATGGACCTTTCCGCAGGCCCAGTCGACACCGCACCAGTCTCCGACAACGAGATCGCCACTCTTCCCAGCGCCGCGCAGCGATACCTGCGGTTCAGGGGCGTCATTGGCCGCACCAGATCTCGGGGAACTGACGACCTACGTCAACGACGCGCTCATGCTCGCGCCCTCGATGCTCCTCATACCAGCGCTCACGTGGCGGGCGGTTGACGACGACTCGTTCGACATCAGCATGTCCGACGGCACAATCACGGCGACCTCACGGGTCTATGTCGATGAGCAGGGCCGCATGGTCGACTTCAGCACCACCGATCGCTGGGCAGCTCTTCCGGGCGGGTTGACTCGTACACGCTGGACCACGCCGATCGACGGCTGATGGATCATGAGGGCCGCTGGATTCCCACCGGCGGGCGTGCCATCTGGCACTTCGATACTGGTGAGTTCGAGTACGTTCGCGGGCGGTTCGTCCCGGAAAGCGTCGAGTTCAATGTCCCACCCGGAGCGGCTCGAAGCTGACATTGTCTTGCCGTTCAACAGGGTCGTGCCGAGGTGCATGACTGCGGCATCGTGCCGTCAACCGAGGAGGCTCTGGAGGACCTCGTACACCAGAAACGCGGGCCAGACAAGCGCCTTGAGGATGGCCAGCAGGTATTGGCCGAACGAGTCGGCTTGCTGCCAGAAGAAGACCAGCGCACCAATCAAGCCCAGCGCATAGACGGCGTTGCCTCCACCTGCGCTGGCCTGATTCACGCTGCGCTGACGATACGATGTCCGTGTGGAATCGGTCATAGTCACAGTCCTACCGTCTGTGAGCTCACAGTCCGTCGGCCTGCTCGATCAGCTCGCCTGAGAGAGGTACGCCTCGGGGCCGGTGAGGGTGCTCGTTTTGACGGTTGTGATGAAAGACGTACGACTGCCACGCCGCCGAGCCGGCACGCGCCCGACGGACTGCTGACAAGCCGCAGATGGGATCAGCGCAAGACCACCACCGGGCAGGCAGCGTGCGCGACGACGTGCTGGCTCACCGAGCCCAGCAGCATTCCGGCGAAACCCCCGCGGCCGCGGGAC
>JAJTCL010000215.1 GCA_021323255.1 Propionibacteriaceae bacterium
CAGGTGTCACGACCCGGCCGAGCAGGGCGCCCGCGGTGTGGGCGTGCTCGGCTTGGGTGATCCCGGCGATGACGGCGGCAAGCCCCGCAGTTACCAGTACTGCCCCAGCCCAATCCAGGCCGGGCGGCCGCTCGACAGCTGCGCTTTCGTCCACGACGGCTCGGGTAACGGCGGCGGCGACTAGGGCGGCGGGGACATTCACCAGCAGCACCCACCGCCAGCCAGCGGTCGCCGTCAGAACCCCGCCAAGCAGGGCGCCGGCGGGGATGCCGGCCGAGCTGACCGCAGACCAGACGCCGAAGGCCCGGGCACGCGCGGCGGGATCAGCAAAGGCGACAGTGAGCAGAGACAGTGCGGTAGGCGTCATGGCCGCAGCCCCGAGTCCCTGCAGCGCCCGGCCGCCGAATAGGGCCAAGGGCATCCAGGCCAGGCCGGCCAGGAGCGAGCCGGCTGCAAAAAGCAGCAGGCCGACGACCAGCACCCGCCGCCGTCCATAGAGGTCGCCAAGCCGTCCGCTCAGCAGTAAGAATCCGCCGAAGCACAGCGCGTAGGCAGTGATCACCCATTGCAGAGATCCGGCCGAAATGGCCAGGGCCTGCTGCATTGCCGGCAGCGCCACCGCCACCACAAGCCCGTCCAGGACTACCAGAAAATCCGCTGCGCAGAGGACTGCCAACACCAGTCGCAGCCTCGACCTGGCTTGCTGCTGATCGGCGACCTCGACCGAGCGATCCATAACCACTCCGTTACCAGCTTTGGGCGGTCATACTGGTAACTAAGATGCCAGGTGTAGTTACCTGTTGAAAAGGTCATAGGGAGTAACTTTTGGGTGATATGCGGCGCTTCGAGCAGATCGGCGGCCACCTCGCCATCGACTTCGTCAATACCTTGGGCGGCCGGCCTGAGGACCCCGATGATGAGTACCTGAACGGCTACAACGACGTGCTCGCCTGGACTGAGCGGACCAGCCTGCTTCAGCCGTACACCCTGGCGGACCTCCGAAATGCGGCCACTGCCAACCCGGAGTTGGCCGATGCCGCTCTGGAGCGAGCCCGGCTCCTTCGCAAAGCCCTCGACCGCCTCCTGCGAGCCAACCTCAACCCAAAACCGCAACCGAGGAAGGGCGACACGGCCACCATCCGTACTGCCTACCTCGAAGCCATCGCCCATGCCACCCTTCGGCCTCACAACCTGCACCTGGCCTGGGCTTGGCCAGACGGCACCAACGACCTCAACCGGCCGCTGTGGCCGATCGCCCTCGCCGCCGTGGATCTGTTCCAAACGGCGCCCCTGCAGCTACTGGCCCAGTGCCAGCACTGCCGCTGGCTCTTCCTCGACACCAGCCGTCAGCACAACCGTCGATGGTGCAGCATGAATGCCTGCGGTGCGATCATGAAGATGCGTCGCTACCGCGCTGCTCACCGGCCGTAGACCAGCCTTTACTCGCCGCAGCCCGCTTCACGCGCCTGTTTATGCGCATCCTCGTGTCTCGATCAAGAGATGCCCACCCCCGGGCGGCTCGACATATGGTCGGCGTCATGGGGATACCGACGTTGATCATCGTCTCCGGGCGGGGCGGTTCGGGCAAGACGACGCTGGCTCATCAGTTGGCCGCCACCCTCGGCTGTCCTGCACTGTGTCGCGACGAGATGAAAGAAGGGATGGTCGCGTCCAACCCCGGCTTCGTGCCTGCGCCCAGTGACCACCTGACAGGGCGCACCTACCACTTGTTCTTCGAGGCGATCGCACTGTTTCTGAAAGCTGAGGTAACACTCGTCGCCGAAGCGGCGTTCCAACACCGGCTGTGGTGGCAAGGTCTCGAGCCGCTGACCGACCTAGCAATGCTGAGGATCGTACGATGTCAGGCGCCAACCGAGCTGACCGGCCAACGTGCGCTCGCCCGGATGGCGGCCGAGCCGACTCGCGCTGCCCATGCCGACACCGAGCACTTCTCTGTGAACCGGACCTTTGATCTCATCCATCTCGATGCGCCCACCCTCGACGTCGACACATCCGACGGCTGGCGCCCTGACCTTGAGGAGATCGCCGTTTTCTGCTGCCGCCGATGAACGGTGGTGGTGGCGTCACATCCACATGGGATGCCATCATTTCAGAAGTTCACTTGCGATTCGACAGTACGAATTCGATCGGATCCGCATATTGGTCGCTGGAGAACCAGCACTCACCGGCCAGGTCGCAAACCATGAAGAGCGAAGCCATCGATGCGAGTCCCGATCTTCGGCTGGTTCACAGGCGGACCGCCTACCCGGAAGTTGAGCCGGCCGGCCTCGTCGAACACCCGAAGCACAAGCTCCTCGACGACTGCCGACGGGCTCGATGGACTAGGACCCAACAGGGGCTCCTCCGAAGCCGATCTGGTTGCCGTCTGGGTCACGGAAGGTGGCTTTACGGACACCATTGTCATAGGTCTCGAACTGTTCCGGCTCGAGGCCGCGAGCGTCGATCGAGGCAAGCTGCTCGTCGAAGTCATCGATAAAGATCGTGATCAGCGCATGTCCGACGCCGCCGGAGCGCTCCTCGATATAGACATTGCGGTGCTCAGCGAGCTCCCACACGGCCTCGGTAGGACTCGCCAAGAAGCTCGGCGAGGATCCCAGTAGGCGCTCATACCACGCCAGCGAACGCGCGTAATCGCTCACGGGGACTCCGGCGAAGAGGTCGAGCGTCACTTGCGGCAGTGTATTCGGTGGCCTGAGATCTCCCGGGGATGGTGTTCAGAATCTGCGGTTGGCGAGCACCGGGATTGCGGCGCGGGTTTGCTCCACTATGTCAAGATCAAGATCGGCCAGTAGCAAACCGGGCTCGGCACCCAGTGATCGCAGCACCTCACCCTGCGGAGAGATCACCGCGCTGAAGCCAATCCCGGTTGGTGCTCGCCCGTCGAGCGGGATTCCGGCTGTGGCTGGATCCGCTTGCGCAGCAGCGACCAGGTACGACGTGCTGTCAAGTCCGCGAGCCCTGGTCAGCAGCTGCCACTGCTCGAGCTTCCCCGGTCCGGCACCCCAAGATGCAGCTACACAGATGATCTGAGCGCCAAGTTCGGCAAGTCTGGTGTAGAGGCCCGGAAATCTGACGTCGTAGCACAAAGTGAGGCCGACCGTTGCGCCGCCTACCATGATCACCACTGGCTCGGTACCAGGTGCGACCGTCTCGGATTCGCGGAATCCAAAAGCGTCGAAGAGGTGGATCTTGTGGTAGTGCGCATCCATGCCCGGTCCGACAGCGCGCAGCGTGTTGTTGACCCGGCCATCCGCGCTCGGGCTGAACATGCCAGCCACCACAACAAGCTGGTGATGTTCGGCGATCTCGCGCAGCTGCTTCGCCCACGGTCCGTCCACCGGTTCAGCGATTTCGGCTAGCGGCAGTCCGAAGCGGCGCATCGTTGCCTCCGGAAAGATCACAAGCTGCGCGCCTTCATCGGCCGCTTCGGCCGTCTGTCTCGCCACTAGCTCCAGATTCTGCTCAGGGTCCGAACCGCTGAGGATCTGGGCGACGGCGACCCGCAGGGTGCTCATCGTCGGTCTCCCTCGTCGCCAGCCATCTCCCACACCAGCACTTCCGCCTCCGTGAGCGCGGAGAGCCTCATTTGGGCAGAGTCCGACAGCCGAAGCGAATCACCAGGCTCCAACCGTCCGATCGTCTCCACCTCCACGATCCCTCGCGAGAGATAGACATGCAGCAGCTCACCCTCCGGCAATCTGCGCGAAGTCCCGGCCGGCAGCACGGTGACCCAAAGCGTGGAGGTGGCGCTGCCGAGGCTTACCACCGCATCAGGCCGCCGGCCTGAGGCGATCGGCACCCAGTCAACGGCAAGATCACCAAGCGCGAGCTCCTGTTGCTGATAGCTCGGAGCCGCGCCGGGCTGGTCAGGCCTGATCCACATCTGGATGAAGTGCACAGGCTCGGCTGGACGAGTCGGATCGATTCGGTAGGCATCGTTGCGCTCGACGTGCACGATGCCCGAGCCTGCGCTCATCCGCTGCGCTAATCCCGGGTGGATCAACCCAGAATTGCCGTGCGAGTCTTCGTGCACGAGTGATCCGGAAAGCACCCAGGTGACGATCTCGGCGTCCTGATGAGCATGGTCGGTGTAGCCGGCGCCGGCGCGAACCAGATCGTCGTTGTTGACCATGAGGCGACCGAAACCGACGTTCGTCGGATCATAGTGTTCGCCGAAGGAGAAGCTGTGGTAGGTCTTCGCCCCCTCAGTTCGGGTGAGGAAACGCTCACCCGACCGACGCATCTCGATCTTGGGCGTATTGATCCTCGGCGTGCTCACTGGTTCAGTATCGCGGGCCGGCGAAGCATCGGGTGACTAGGCGCCGGCGTACGCTCCTGACATGCCCGCTCGTCCCATCCCAGAACCTATCGCACCAGGTGAGGAATCGGTCTGGGATTACCCGCGCCCGCCGGCGATTCGAGCCAGCGACGAGGAGATCATCGTGATCTTGGGCGGCGTGGAGATCTGTGAAACCCGGACCAGCTTGCGCATTCTGGAGACTGGCCACGCACCGACCTACTACCTGCCGCGTTCGGCTTTTGTCGAAGGTTCGCTGAGACCTTCACGCGGAATGACGTTTTGTGAGTGGAAGGGTCGCGCTTCCTACCTCGACGTGATCGGTGGCAGCAAGGTCGCTCCGCGAGGAGCGTGGTACTACCCACACCCGAAGTCCCGTTACGCGGCGATTCATGATCATGTTGGTATCTATGCCGGGGCGATGGATGAGTGCCTTGTCGATGGCGAGCGGGTGGTGCCACAGCCGGGCGGCTACTACGGCGGCTGGATCACCTCGAGAGTGTCCGGCCCCTTCAAGGGCGCGGCGGGCACCGAGGACTGGTGAATGCATGGATGACGACTACGCCGAACTCGTGCTGAGCGTGGTCGAGCAGATACCACCCGGCCAGGTGGCGACGTACGGCGATATTGCCGAGATAGTTGGCCGCGGCGGACCTCGGCAGGTCGGTCACGTCATGGCACTGTTAGGCGGCGGAGTGCCGTGGTGGCGCGTCGTACGCGCCGACGGCCGGCCAGCCCGCAGCCTCGAGGAGCCCGGACTGAGACTGCTGAGAGCCGACAAGACTCCTCTCAAGGGTGACCGCGTTGACATGGAGCGGGCCCGCCTCAGAATCGGCAGTGGCATCGGCTGAGATTCTGCTGGCGCCGTGATCAAAAACTGGTGCCGACACGACTCTAGGCAGGGTTCACATTGCGCGGTGATCTAT
>JAJTCL010000216.1 GCA_021323255.1 Propionibacteriaceae bacterium
CTGGACGACGGCGAGCTGCTGGCCTCACGGCTGGTTCCGCCGCTGACGACGATCGAGCGCCCCGACCGGGCCATGGCCGAGCAGGCCGTGACCGTGCTGTTGCAGCGTCTGGATGACGATACCGGTGGATCGAATCCGCAGTTCTGGTTCAGCAGCCAGGCTGCCAGCGGTGACTCGGTCGCCCATCCGCGCCGGCTGCAAGGCCGTCCCTGTCGCCCAGCCGATAAGCGGTGACCCGAGCGCCCTCTACGACCCAGCTGCTGTTTGCACTTGGATAGGCGCGCGTGGTGTGGCTGGCTCCCTTGTGAAAGGTCTCCACCATGCTGCCGTCGACCAGAATTCTGGCCGGCTCCGTTGGTGTGCCCTCCGCCGACGACACCAGCACATCGACACCGTCATCAGTGAGCCGCAGGGCAACCGGCCCGCCGGCGAGGAGTTCGAAGGCGTCAGCCCGGAAGGGTTGGCCCGGCTGAAGTGCCAGGCGTTCCAGGCGCAACGCGGTGAGCTCTGGCGCTGGGCGCATACCGAGGACGCCGTCGCGCAGGTAGAGCTCACGCGGAAAGGTCAGTACGCCGGCCCAGCCGGCCACAGCGACTTGCCCCACGCTGCGCCCGAGTTCCCAAGCCCAACCCCAGAGCAAGGCACGGTTCGGTTCGACCAGGACCTGCGGAGCGTAGAAAGCCGGTCCATCGTCAACCACACCTCCCGACGCTGCCTTGAACACCCATCCCTGATGGTGGGGAACCAGGTCGCCGAGCAGGTAGCGCACTCCGGCCAGTCGGTGGACCGTGTCATCCAGGAGCCACAGCGAAAGCAGCAACACCCACTGGCCATCGATCTGCACCAGATTCGGGCATTCCCAAATGTTGGCTGCGGCAACCTCTGCGGCGACGGGGTCGTCGGCCGTCAGCAGGGTGCCCAGCTCGATCCAGTGCTTCAGATCGTCACAGCTATAGAGCAGCACTCGAGCCGGTTCCAACGGGTCTCCCGCTCCTTGTATCGCATAGCGGCGGCCCTCATGGACAAAGATGAACGGATCCCGGACTTCCTGCATCCCGGAGGTTCTCGTGAGGCCCAACACCGGCGAGACATCTTGTTCCCACCGCATCAGTGACCGATCGGATCGCGCCACAGCTACCACCGCGTTCCGGGCGTGATCCGGATTCGCCGTATAGACAGCCGTGGGCACGCCGGCATCGTCGATGACGCAGCCGCTCCAGCAGCCGCCGCCGTCGATGAGTCCAGCCCTCGGCGCGAGTGCGACCGGGTGCTCGTGCCAGTGGATCAGATCAGGGGAGCTGACATGGCCCCAGCAGATCGCGTCGTGCACCGGCGACACCGGGTTGTACTGAAAGAAGACGTGGTAGCGGCCGTCGATCCGGCACACGCCATTAGGATCGTTCAGCCAGCCTTGTAGTGGCCGGATGTGCAAGGTGGGGAAGCTGGGATCAGCCACGGTGCGAAACGCTACCTGGTTCTCCGCCCTCGCTCAGACTCGCTCGGCGGGCCTGGACGCTTAGGTAGGCTCTTGACACGTGGTGGGTCCACTGCGGGTGTTGGTGATCGGCTCTGGCGGGCGCGATACTTTGGCGCTTAGCCGCGACCCTGCCGTGGCCGAGCTTCACACCGCGCCGGGGAACCCGGGCACTGCTGCCCTGGGCACCAATCATGGCGTCGATCCGCTTGAGGGTCGTGCCGTCGCAAAGTTGGCAACCCGGCTGGGAGCCAGCCTGGTGGTCGTCGGGCCCGAGGCGCCGCTAGTGGCGGGTGTGGCCGATGCCGTACGCCAAGCGGGAATCGCCTGCTTCGGCCCCTCTGCGGCCGCCGCGCGGCTGGAAGGTAGCAAAGCATTCGCCAAGCAGGTGATGGCGGCCGCCGGGGTGCCCACCGCTCGCTCCCGAGACTGTGTGACGCGCCATCAGCTGGATCAGGCGCTCGATGAGTTCGGGCCGCCCTATGTGGTCAAGGACGATGGCTTGGCAGCTGGCAAGGGCGTTGTGGTGACCAGTGATCGGCAGGTCGCTGTTGATCATGGAATGCGTTGTGGACGGGTGGTGATCGAGGAGTTCCTCGATGGGCCGGAGGTGAGCCTGTTCGCCGTTACCGACGGCCGCACCGTACGGCCCCTGCAGCCCGCGCAGGACTTCAAGCGTGTCGGGGATGGGGACACCGGGCCCAACACTGGCGGCATGGGCGCCTATACGCCGCTGCCGTGGGCGCCGGATGATCTTGTCGAAGAGGTCCACCACACAGTGCTGCGGCCGACCGTGGAGGAAATGGCCCGCCGCGGCACTCCGTTCAGCGGATTGTTGTACGCCGGCTTGGCACTGACAGCTCGCGGCGTTCGGGTGATCGAGTTCAACGCACGGTTCGGCGACCCTGAGACCCAACCGTTGCTGGCCCGCCTGGCAACGCCGCTCGGTGGACTCCTCTACGCTGCGGCTACCGGTGATCTTGCTGCGTATTCGGAACTGGAGTGGAGCAGGAGCGCCGCGGTGGCTGTCGTCCTCGCCGCTGCTGGTTATCCGAGCACCCCGGTAGCTGGTGGCGTGATCACTGGTGTCGATGCGGCATCAAAAAACGGCAGTGCGGTCATCCACGCCGGGACCGCACTCGATCAGCAGGGCAATCTGATCAGTGCCGGGGGCCGGGTGCTTGCGGTGGTCGGGCTCGGCGAGGATATCGAAGCGGCTCGCAGCAGGGCGTATGAGTCGATCGCGGAGATTCAGCTCGATGGGTCCTTCTACCGCCACGACATCGCGGCGACGGCAGCGCGCTTGGCGGTGAGCTGAGAAGTGTGGATCGGCAACGTCCTGGCCAACCGCTACGCCTCCGCGGCGATGCGGGAGGTCTGGTCCGCCGAAAACAAGATCATCTCCGAACGCCGGCTCTGGCTCGCGGTGCTCGCCGCCCAACATGATCTTGGTGTGGACTTCGGAGGCGATGACCCAACGGTGGTGATCAAGGCCTACCAGGGCGTGGTTGAGCAGGTTGACCTGACGAGCATCGCCGAACGGGAAAAGATCACCCGGCACGACGTGAAGGCGCGGATCGAGGAGTTCAATGCGCTGGCCGGTTACCAGCACGTACACAAGGGAATGACATCGCGCGATCTGACCGAGAATGTGGAGCAGCTGCAGATCGCTTCCTCGCTCAAGATCATCCGTGACCGGGTAGTGGCAACACTGGCAAGGCTCGCCGAGCTGGCTACCGAGTACGCAACCCAGCCGATGGCTGGGCGTACTCATAACGTCGCGGCACAGATCACGACCCTGGGGAAGCGCTTCGCCACCACGGCTAACGAGCTACTGCTGGCGTACGAAGGGATGGCGGAGCTACTCGGTCGCTATCCGTTACGCGGCATCAAGGGGCCGGTCGGGACAAGTCAGGACATGCTCGACCTATTGGACGGCGACCAGGACCGGCTGCAGGTGCTTGACCAGCGAGTTGCTGATCACCTGGGCTTCGCGCACGTCTTGGTGAGCACTGGTCAGGTGTACCCACGCTCGCTGGACTTTGAGGTGATCAGCGCGCTGGTCCAGGTCGCGGCGGCGCCCTCGAATCTGGCAACCTCTATCCGGCTGATGGCGGGGCATGAGCTCGTCACCGAGGGCTTCCAGGCCGGCCAAGTGGGGTCGAGTGCCATGCCGCACAAGATGAACACCCGTTCCTGCGAGCGAGTCAACGGACTGGCAGTGATCCTCAGGGGTTACCTCTCGATGATCGGCGAGCTCGCAGGTGATCAATGGAACGAAGGTGACGTGTCCTGCTCGGTGGTCCGCCGAGTGGCACTTCCCGACGCATTCTTCGCCGTCGACGGCCTGTTCGAGACGTTTCTCAGCGTGCTCCAGGATTTCGGCGCTTTCCCGGCGGTGATCAACGCAGAGCTGCAGCGTTACCTACCGTTCCTGGCTACCAGCAAAGTGCTGATCGCGGCGCTGCGGCACGGAGCGGGCCGGGAGACCGCACATGAGGCAATCAAAGAACATGCCGTCGCGGTCGCGCTGCAGATGCGCGAGACGGGACAGGGCGACAATGATCTACTTCATCGTTTGGCAGCCGATCCACGGCTTGGGGTGACTCGCACCGAGCTCGACGCGGCAATTGCCAACCCGATGGAACTTGCCGGCACTGCAGGACGGCAGGTGACCACCTTGGTTACGCGCATCGAAGAGATCGCCGCGGCTCATCCCGAAGCCGCCGCATATGTGCACGGGCCCGTTCTGTAGGAAAGTGCAGAATCACCCCCCAGAGCAACACGATGATGATCCGCTGAGCGTGAAGCCGACTCATACGGGCTCGCTCGGGGGCGATTCTGCGAAACGTGCGACGGCCTGCATGTCGAAGGCCCCTCAGTCGAGGTGACTGAGGGGCCTTCGGGGTGGGGATCAGGCGACGGTTGTGGCCTCGTCCGGCATGAGCAGCCAGGCGACGAGATAGATCAAGATCTGCGGGCCGGGGAGGAAGAGGCTGGCCACGAAGAGGATGCGGACGATGGTGGGATCGAGATTGAATCGGCGAGCGATTCCTGAGCACACGCCCGCGATCATCCGGTCGTCACGGGGGCGGTAGAGCGTCATGTCGAGTTGTCCTTCCTGGACTCTTAGAAGTTTGGCTATCTCTACTCTGCGGCATCAATTCACTGCCAACGGCCAGATTGCTGGCTTGGTCCGGGTACTCCTCAGGGCACAGGACATGGCTTCCCTGAGAGATTGCCGTCCTTTACCAAAGGTTGACCTGCGACACATGGGCACCGGTAAGCAGCACTCGCTGAGGACTGAGACACTATGCCGGTGGACCGGCCTCGTCGGGCGCTCCTCGAGGAGCCAGACAACGTTGAGTCGTATGTCGCCAAACGGTCTCTCGGCTTCACTCAAGCTGACAGCGGGGACCTCATTACGGTGCGTCCGGCGCGCGCCGCCCAAGCACCTGAGCAAACTGCTGTCGGAACTCAGACCCCGACCGCGGACCGTGATCAGCTAGGTTTCTCCGACTCACCGAGTCCGCGCCGAGCCGCCACCGCTGAACCCTTGCGTCCGGACTTCGACGAGGGGCAGCCACCTCTAACAGCGCCGTCGGCTCCCGGCCGGCGAGCCATTGTTGATCTTGAGCCCTACCAACCCAGCCAGCCCGTTCTGCCGACACAGCCGGCCGCGTCTCTGGTAGTGGAGCAGAGCGCTGCAGAGAATCCCCAGCCTCGACGCAGTGCCCCCTCGCCACCTCTTGAGCGGGCGGTCGAGCCGCCGACGATCACTGCGCCTGAGGTCGCACCCCGTGACCCGATCTTGGTCCCGGCGCACGCGACCATATCGGCACCGGCGCCCATTGCACCGCCAGCCGGTACCCGACAGACGGAGCTGTACCGGCCCGCCCCGCTTACTGATCGTCCAACCACGCGGCTGCCCCCAACCCCGGCAGCAACTCGACCGATGCCCCAAACCAGGCGGGTGGAACCGGTTCGGGCGCCCGCAGCAGACCGTACGGCGACGACCCTCCGAGCAGGGTCGGGACCAGCCGTCCCGCACGTTGCCGCACCTGTCGTACGCCGGGGCAAGCCGTTCCGGTGGACCGTGCACCATGAGGTGCCGCCGATCGTCATCGATCGGTTGATCAAGAGCTATAACGGCACCCTCGCCGTACACAATCTCAGCTTTGTTGTGGAGCCGGGAGGTGTCACCGGCTTCCTCGGCCCCAATGGCGCCGGGAAAACAACCACGATGCGGATTCTCGTCGGCTTGGTCACTCCGACAACCGGTACGGCGACGTTCGGTGACCTGGCCTACGCCGACCTGCCACATCCTCAGCGAACGGTCGGGTGCGTGCTCGACGCGCGCTTCCACCCCGGTCGGAGCGGCCGGAACCACCTTCGAGTGCTCGCGCCCACGGCCGGTGCGAGTGATCGCCGGGTCGACGAGCTGCTCGGTGAGGTCGACCTGGGCGAGGTGGCGCGGCAGCCGGTCGGCGAATATTCAACGGGAATGCAGCAGCGCCTGGCGCTGGCTGCCGCGATGCTCGGCAATCCCGACTACCTGATCTTGGATGAACCGGCGAATGGCCTTGATCCTGAAGGCATCCGGTGGCTGCGCACTTTCCTGCGCGACTTCGCGGCAACCGGCCGGGCAGTTTTGGTGTCCTCCCATTTGCTGAACGAGGTGGAGGCCACCGCCGACGACATTGTGGTGATCAACCGAGGCCGGCTGCTGGCGCAGATGCCGATGTCGGAGCTCAACCTGGGTGAAAGCGTTACCCGCGCACGGGTGTCAGATCTGGAAGCAGCGATGCATACGCTGGCGGCCATCGGCGCCGACGTGGAAACCACGGTGGACGAGCGGGGCCGCTATCTGCGCATTCGCAGCCACGATGTGGGACAGGTTGGCTCGGCGCTGTTCAGCGCCGGCATTGCGGTGGATGAGTTGATCACCGAGCGGCGCGATCTCGAGCAGGAGTTCTTCTCCATGCTCGAAGGTTATGGATGAGCGGTGTGCTGCGCGCAGAAATGCGCAGAATCAGCACGACGAAGTTGTGGTGGATAGTCCTCCTTTGCATCTTCGTGCTCAGCGCTGGGTATGCGGCGCTGCCAGCCGTAGTAGCTCTGCTGCAGAGCAGGGCGGGCGTTACCAGTTCGCCGTTTACTGATCCCGGCATCATCCGCAGCATTTACAACGGCGGAAATGTGCTGTCGCGGATCCTGGCCATGGTGGTAGGCATCATCGGAGTG
>JAJTCL010000217.1 GCA_021323255.1 Propionibacteriaceae bacterium
GTCGGCACCTCGATATTGTCCCTGACATGGCCAAGCCTGCGCGGAGGGCACGACCGGTGCCGACCTCCCCGCGACCGCACGAAAGCGGAGTCCGACCGCCAGAAATACCTCGAGACCGACTGCCGAGCCACGTCGCGATCGTGATGGACGGCAACGGGCGCTGGGCGAAGGCACGCAACCTGCCGCGGACGGAGGGCCACGCGCGGGGTGAAGCGGCGCTGTTCGATGTGATCGAGGGGGCCATCGAGATCGGGGTGAAATACCTCTCCGCGTACGCCTTCTCGACTGAGAATTGGCACCGAGCACCGGATGAGGTTCGCTGGCTCATGGGTTTCAACCGCGATGTGATCAGGCGGCGGCGGGACCAGCTGGATGCGATGGGGGTGCGGGTGCGCTGGGCTGGCCGATCGCCACGGCTTTGGCGGAGCGTGATCACCGAGCTGCAGGATGCCGAGCGCCGCACCGCCGAGAATGACGTGCTGACCTTGCAGTTCTGTGTCAATTACGGGGGCAGGGCCGAGATCGTCGACGCCACGCGGCGGATCGCTCAGCTGGCGGCGGAAGGGCGGCTCGATCCTCGCAAGCTCAACGAGCAACGGTTCCGGCACTTCCTGGACGAGCCCGAAGTCCCCGACGTGGACCTCTTTGTCCGCTCGTCGGGGGAGCAGCGGACATCGAACTTCCTGCTCTGGCAGAGCGCGTACGCGGAACTGGTGTTCCTCGATCGACTATGGCCTGATTTCGACCGCCGTGATCTCTGGCGCGCGATCGAGCTGTACGCCCGGCGTGACCGGCGTTATGGCGGAGCAGCACCCAACGTGGTGAACGGCGATAGCGGCAATATCTGAGACGGTGTCCTACATGCTCTCGACTGGCTCCCGGGGGAACGCACGTGCACGTTCGGTCCTGTCGCCATGCACGCGTTGCAACGTGTGCATGGCGCAAGCAACGCACGTGCACGTGACTTTCTAACCGGGGATTTCGAGTCAAAGGTGTGACGGCGGATCCTCAACAGGCGGTGCAGGTGCCGAAGATCTCCAGGTCGTGACTGATCTCTCGAAAGCCGTGCTGCTCGGCCACCGCATTGGCCCATTTCTCGACTGCCGGTCCGGAGACCTCGACCGTACGACCACATGTGCGGCAGACCAGATGATGATGGTGGCCAGTTGAGCATCGGCGGTACGCCGTCTCACCCTCGTTGGTTCGGATGGCGTCGAGATCACCTGACTCGGCCATCAATTGCAGCGTCCGATAGACCGTGGTCAAGCCGATTCGTTCGCCGTGATGGCGCAGATCGTCGTGAATCTGCTGGGCGGTTCGGAAGTCATGTCGATCAGACAGGATCTCCTCGACCGCCGCCCGCTGCCGGGTTTTGCGCTGAGCACCCGACGGCTTGCCTGTCGTATCCGCCTTGGTGACCGGTCTGGTTGTCATCTTGATGCTCCTCGGCGGCTTCGGCCGGGCGGCTCAGTGCTCATCGTAGTGATCGGCATGGGCTGCATGCCGATGTCCTTCATGGATGAAGTCAGTGTGATCGCCATGCTGTACGGCCGGATGCCCGCAGCCCGGCTCATGGCGGTGCGGGTGGCTCTCGGTGACCGTGTGCGGGGCCACCAGCTCATCATCATCCATCGAGTCCGGCAGTAGGGCTGCGGCGCGGCGCCGCCGCAGCAGGTAGGAGAGGGGCCAGCTCAGCATGAAGACGCCGATGGCCAGCAGCACGATGAAGGCACCGGGCGCAGCGTTCGCATAGAACGAGCCCACCGCGCCGCCAACCGCCGTAATGACCCCGATGGCGACAGCGCAGACCAGGCCTGAGGCGAAGCCGCGTACCAGGTTGCGCGCTGCCGCCACAGGAATCACCATCAATGCGCTGACCAGCAGTAAGCCCACCGTTCGCATCGCCAGCGCGACTGTGACGGCAGCGAGCGTTACGACCGCGATGTGGTACAGCCGGACCCGGAGACCCTGAGTGCGTGCGAAGTCCTCGTCGGTTGAAACGGCATAGAGCTGAGGTGCCAGTCCAAGTGTGGGCACCAAGACAACCATGGCGAGCACGGCGACCAGCCGCAGATCGCCTACCGTCACTGTGGTCAGTGAGCCGAACAGGTACTGCACCAACCCTCCGGCGCCAACACCGGAGATGCCGGACAGAAAGACACCTGCAGCCAGGCCGCCGTAGAACAGCACGGCCAGCCCAACATCGCCAGTGGCTTTGCCGCGCTGCCGGAGCACCTCGACGACGACGGCGCCCGCGATACATGCGGCCACAGCGATAGGAATCGGTGCAGTGCCGGTCAACAGTGCCAGGCCGACACCTGCGAGGGCCACGTGGCCCAGCCCGTCACCCAACAGGCTGAGCCGGCGCTGCACGACGTAGGTACCGATGGCGGGCGCAATGAGACCCGTGAGCAGTGCAGCGATCAGCGCACGCTGCATGAAGGGATACGACAAGATTTCGATCATGGTTCGACAGCACCGCCGAGCCAGCTCGCCGCACCTTCACCGGGGTCATCAGCAGTCCGACCATGATCGAGATGCTGGTGGCCGCCGGGCCGACGCTGGTGCTGCCCAAGATCGCCGAGTGGACCGTCATGTGCTACTCGACCCTCACTCAGCACCACGGCGCGATCAATAAGGTCGCCGAGCGGGCCGACATCGTGCAAGACCACGAGCACGGCGATGCCTGCCGCTAACCGTTCGGTCAGCACATCTGCGATCACCCGCTGATGCTCGAGGTCGACCCCCGACGTGGGCTCGTCCAAGACGAGCAGGTCGGGATGACCGGCAAGTGCGCGAGCCACCAGCACACGTTGCTGCTGCCCGCCAGAAAGCGCTGCAATGTCGGTGTTGAGCTGAGCGGATAGTCCGACCAGCCCAATGGCCTCGTGTATCGCCTCGCGGTCGCCTCGGCCCAACGGTCGGAAGGGCCGCCTGTGTGCCAACCGTCCGGCTGCGACAACCTCCTTCACCTTCGACCCGCCGAGCAACGCGATCGAGCGTTGCGGAACGTAGCCAACCCGCGACCATTGCCGGAAGCTCCGGAGAGGTAAGCCGAATAGCTGTACCGCGCCGCGTTGGTGGGGGAGTAGGCCGAGTAGGGCGCGCACCAGGGTGGATTTTCCGGAGCCGTTGCCTCCCATCAAAGCCACACCCTCACCGGCCCCCACTGAGAGGCTGACGCCACGCAGCACCGGAAGGCCGCCCAGTTCAACCGTCAGATCGTCGGCTGCGAGGCACGACACTGGGATGGTGCCTGCGCCTAAGAGCATGACCCGGCCTTCCGAAGCGCTGAGAGATTGGCATACATGACTGAGAGGTAGTCCCGCCCGCGCGATTGACTCGTGATGCCCTCAACGGGATCCAGTACGTCGGTAGCAAGACCAAGATCATCAGCGATCGCCTGTGCGACAGCCGGCGAGACCAGTGTCTCGTAGAAGATGGTGCTGAGCTGATGATCACGTGCCTCGCGCTGAACCTCGGCAATCCGTGCTGGCGACGGCTCGGAGTCAGGACTCAATCCACTGATGGCGATCTGGGTCAGGTGATACCGCGCAGCGAGGTAACCGAATGCAGCGTGGGTGGTCATGAACTCGGTGCGCACGCAGTGCTGCAGCCCGGCGCGGAATGACCGGTCAAGACTCACTAGTTGCTTGTGCAGGGCATCAGTGTTGCGGGAATACTCGGCTGCATGATCGGGATCGAGTGTCGTCAGTCGTTCTTGCACGGTATGAGCGACCATCGAGACCGACATTGGATCCAGCCAGACATGCGGGTCCATCTCCGGGCCATCAGGCTCAGCTCCCGGCCCATGATCATGATCATCTTCGATGGTCGACAACGGCCGCAGCGGAACGACGGTGCTGGTATCGATCAGCTCCGGGTTGCCGCTCTGCACCACGGCCTCGTCGACTGCCGGCTGAAAGCCCTTCTGGTAGATCACCAAGCTTGCTGTGGTCAGGTTCGCGACTTGCCGGGGCGTGAGCTCCAGGTCGTGCGGCTCAGCTCCTGGCTGGGTCAGGCTCGTGACTTCTGCGTGGTCGCCCGCGACACGCTGGGCCACGAACTGCAGGGGATAGAACGCAGCCACGACGGTCAGCCGACCACGCTGCTCCGCATCGACGCTTTTTGCCGGTCCGGCAGCTGCGCATCCTGCTGCCGCGGTGAGAGGCAGCAGGCTGGCAAGGCACAACCGCACCAAGCTAACCAACATGGGAACCATTTTCATTAAGGATCAGGACGAAAGTCAAACCGATAGTGAAGAGTGCCTGCCCGCCGGCGTTTACGGCAGAGTGCTGTCATGCCCACCGATTACTTCGGCGAACGTGTCGCGGAGCACTACGACGAGTCAACGGCCGACCTCTATGCTCCGGAGATCGTCGACCCGATTGTGAACTTCCTCGTCGACTTGGCCTTTGACGGGACTGCTCTTGAGCTTGGCATCGGCACCGGCCGGATCGCTCTACCGCTCGCACAACGTGGCATCCGCGTCCACGGCATTGATCTGTCGGAGGCGATGATCGCCAAACTACGAGCAAAACCCGGCGCATCCGACATCGGCGTGACCATCGGGGACTTTGCTACAGCCACCGTCGAGAAGCGTTTCTCGGTTGTCTATCTGGTCTTCAACACGATCATGAACCTGACGACTCAAGACGAGCAGGTCGCCTGTTTCCAGAATGTCGCTGCACACTTGGAGCCCGGCGGGTGTTTCGTCATCGAGGTGGGAGTGCCCGAACTCCAGCGGCTGCCACCCGGTGAAACCGTCAGACCCTTCACGGTGAGCGCCACGCGGCTCGGTTTCGACGAATTCGACATCGCGACACAGGGATTGATCTCCCATCACTACTGGATGGACGAGGGCAGGTTCGAGACGGTCTCCATGCCGTTCCGCTATGTATGGCCGGCAGAGCTCGACCTGATGGCGCGGCTCGCGGGGATGTCACTGCGGGAACGCTGGAGCGGTTGGAAACGCGAGCCGTTCACCAGCGACAGCAGGCAACATGTCTCCGTCTGGGAGAAGACAGCGTCACCACCCACATGCTAGGTCGATCACTTCGCCGGCGCGTGGTCGCAGAAACGCACGTGCACGTTCGCTCCTTACGCGATACACACGTTGCAACGCATGCATCGTGACAGGAGCGAACGTGCACGTGCGTTCCTGCGGACCGAGGCACAGGATTCAGATCGGGCTGAGCTCTCTCTCGGTCGTCTGCGCCAGGCGCTCCAGCAGCT